>JAGCUM010000200.1 GCA_017962865.1 Spirochaetales bacterium | reverse complement strand
TGCACCTGCAGCGTCAGTGATATGACGGAGCCCAACATCAAGCCGCAGGAAAGCGGGAACCGTTGCGACACACGCTTTGCCGAATTCTCAGACGGCAAGGTTACAGTGCGCTTCGATGCCGTAGACAAGGCATTCGAGCTGAATGTGAAGCCCTACAGCGACACCGAACTTATCAAAATGAAGCATCGCAGTGACGAGAAAAAAAGCGGTACTTATGTTACAATTAACGCGTTCCAGCAGGGGATAGGCACAGGAAGCTGCGGCCCGTACACTCTGGATGAGCATTGCTATGACGCATCGAAGGATCATGTCCTGCGATTCATCATCTCAAGGGAGATATGAAGATGGATTTACAGAAGTTGGTAGAACAGGTCAAGACGATTGTCCTGGCCTCGGCAAAATTCACGAAAGTCGATTCCTTCTCGGTTGAAGAGAAGGAGGGTGAGTCCTGGAATATCGTCACATCAGCCGATGTGGCCGTGCAGGATTATCTTCAGAAGGAGCTCATGGCTCTGCTTCCCGAGGCCGGTTTCTACGGCGAGGAGGAGCATGAGCACGATTTCTCCAAGCCGATCAGCTGGATAGTAGATCCCATAGACGGAACCACGAACTTCGCCCGCGGAATGCAGCAGTCGGGAATCTCCGTCGGCCTGAGAGAGGGTCAGGAACTTGTTCTCGGAGTGGTGTACAACCCGGATCTGGACGATATGTTCTGGGCAACCAAGGGCAACGGCGCCTATCTGAACGGAAAGAGGCTTTCGGTTTCCAAGAAGGACTTCGCCCATTCGATTCTCTGTACGGCCATGTGCCTGTACCGCAAGAGTTATGCCAAGCTCTGTTCCGATGTTCTCTTCGAAGTCTACAACCAGAGTGCAGATTTCAGGCGCTTCGGCGTTGCCTCGCTTGAGATGTGCTACCTTGCCGCAGGCAGAGTGGACACCTTCTTCGAGCTCAGACTCTTCCCGTGGGATTTCGCAGCGGCCGCAGTCATTCTCAAGGAAGCCGGCGGTTTCATGAGCACCATGGTCTGGGACAAGGGTCCGGTAACGCCTTCGAGAAATCTGATTCTCGATGCTCCCAGCCCGATGATTGCCGCAAACAGCGAGGAAAACCTCGAGAAGCTTTGCTCCATCATCCTTGGACATATGAAGGATTTCGACGCTTCAGAATACAAATGATAGCTTGAGAGGTGCAGATGTATAGAATTCTTAGCAGAAAAGAGCTGAATCCGACCGTTACTCAGATGGAAATCGAGGCACCGCTGGTAGCTGCAAAGGCCAAGGCGGGGCAGTTCATCATCCTCAGGGTCGATGAGGACGGCGAACGCATTCCCCTGACAATCGCCGCAGCAGATAAGAAAAACGGCGCTGTGAAAATCATCTTCCAGATTGTAGGATCTACAACCGAAAAGCTGAATCACAAGAAAGAGGGCGAGTTCATCCAGGATTTCGTGGGACCTCTCGGAAAACCCACCGATATCGAAGGCAAGAAAGATGTCTGCATCATCGGCGGAGGCGTGGGTTGTGCGATTGCTCTTCCTGTAGCTCAGGCCCTGAAGGCTCAGGGAACCAAGGTTACCAGCATCATCGGTTTCAGGAACAAAGACCTTCTGATTCTCGAGAACGAGTTCCGCGAGGCATCGGACGAGCTGATTGTCATGACCGATGACGGCTCATATGCCCGCCACGGCAACGTGACCGTTCCTCTCAAGGAGATGCTGGAATCCGGCAGGAAGTTCGATGAAATCATCACCATAGGCCCGCTGATCATGATGAAGTTCGTGACTCTCACTGCCAAGCCCTTCGGTGTACCGGTTACGGTTTCCATGAACCCGATCATGATTGACGGTACCGGAATGTGCGGAGGCTGCCGTCTGACGCTCAACCAGGAAGGAAAGCGCGTCACACGCTTTGCCTGCGTGGACGGACCGGATTTCGACGGCTACGAGGTAGATTTCGACGAGGCGATGTCCCGTTCGAGGATGTACTTCCCGTTTGAAAGAAAAGCACACGAAGAGACCTGCAATCTCTTCAAGAACGCCTGAGGATGACTGGAATGGCACTTGATCCGAAGAAACACGAAATGCCCGTTCAGGACCCTCAGGTCAGGGCTCACAACTTCAACGAGGTTGCACTGGGCTATACCCACGAGATGGCACTGGCAGAAGCTTCCAGATGCCTTGACTGCAAGAACAGACCCTGTACGGAGGGTTGTCCTGTCAATATTGCGATTCCTGACTTCATCAGATGTCTCAAGAAGGACGATATCGAAGGCGCCTACGATGTGATCAACAGATCCTCGTCGCTTCCCGCCGTCTGCGGCCGTGTATGTCCTCAGGAAACTCAGTGCGAGAGCAAATGCACATTGGGTATCAAGTTCGAGCCCGTGGGAATAGGTCGCCTGGAGCGCTTTGTGGCCGACTGGCACAACGAGCACTCGAAGGAAAAGCCGAAAAAGGCTACTCCCAACGGCCATAGGGTGGCGATCGTAGGCTCCGGACCCTCCGGTCTGACCTGT
>JAGCUM010000199.1 GCA_017962865.1 Spirochaetales bacterium | reverse complement strand
GATACCGTCGCGGGTACCTGCAACCTTGAAGTCCATGTCTCCGAGGTGGTCCTCTTCTCCAAGGATATCGGAAAGGATCTGGTAGCGGCTGTAGTCAGCACCCTCTGTGATAAGTCCCATGGCGATACCGGCAACCTGCTTTGAGATGGGAACACCGGCATCCATCAGCGAAAGACATCCGCCGCAGACACTTGCCATCGATGAGGATCCGTTGGACTCCATGATCTCGGAAACGACTCTGACGGTGTACGGGAACTCGTCCTTGGCCGGTACGACAGCCTGGAGGGCTCTCTGTGCAAGATGACCGTGACCGATCTCTCTTCTGCCTGTTGTCAGACGACCTGTCTCACCGACTGAATACGGCGGGAAGTTGTAGTGCAGCATGAAGTTGCTGTAGTTCTTATCCCTGTCGATATCGTCGAAGAGCTGCTCGTCCTGGACTGTTCCGAGTGTTGTAACTGCAAGGCTCTGTGTCTCGCCTCTTGTGAACAGGGCGCTTCCGTGTGTCCTTGCCAGAACTCCGACCTCACATGTGATGGGTCTGATATCCTTGACGCCTCTTCCGTCGACTCTCTTGCCCTCATTGAGGATGCTGGCTCTGAGAATCTCGTAAGCAAGGTCATCGAAGAGCTTGGCAATCTGCTCGCCGCCGTCCTCGTGTTCTGCGATGACGTCTGCGAACTTCTCTCTTGTTTCTGCCTGTGCCTGCTTGAGTGCATCATGGCGTGAGAACTTGCTGTCTCCGAAGCTGGCCTTCTCGACCAGGGGATGAGCATACTCTCTGATGGGTTCCAGCCATGAGAGATCTTCAGTGATCTCGAGAACCGGAAGCTTCTCCTTGCCTGCAAGAGCCTTGAGCTCGAGCTGTGCGTCGCAGAGCTTGGTGATGACCGGCTGTGCGGCTGCGATGGCATCAAGCATGTTCTGCTCAGAAACCTCATGGGCTCCGCCTTCGACCATCGTGATTCCCTCGCGGGTACCGGCGACGACGATGTCCAGGTCAGCGTTCTCGATCTGCTGGAATGTGGGGTTTATGACATACTGGCCGTCGACAAGGGCCACTCTGACTCCGGCAATCGGTCCGTTGAACGGGATGTCGGAGATTGTGACTGCTGCGCTGGCTGCATTGATTGCGATGATGTCTGGTGTGTTGATCTGGTCCGTTGAGATGACTGTCGGGACAATCTGGATCTCACGGCTGAAGGCCTTCTCGAACAGAGGTCTCATGGGGCGGTCGATAAGACGGCTGACCAGGATTTCCTTGTCCTTGGGCTTTCCTTCCCTCTTGAGGAATCCTCCGGGGATCTTTCCGGCGGCATAGTACTTCTCGTTGTACTCGACTGAGACTGGTACATAATCAAGCGGCTGGGACGGTGCCTCTCCGCAACAAACTGTGGCAATGACTGCCGAGCCCGCATAGTGGGCATAGACAGCTCCGTTTGCCTGCTTGGCAATCTTTCCTGTCTCGAAAACGAGATAGTCGTCACCAAGCTGAACTGAAACTTTCTTTACTTCTGACATTTTTCTTCCTTTTCTTCTTAACTTCTTTTGATTTGTTCTTTGTTCCAACTCGTTTCCACACAACAAGTTCAATGCCGCACGAACTATTGTGTCGGAAAGCCGGGAACTGGGTCGCAAGACATACTGAAGGCTCTGGCTTTCACCAGAGCCTCCCGATCTGTCTTACTTTCTGAGGCCGAGCTCAGCAATCAGAGCACGATATCTTTCGATGTCTGTGTTCTTGAGGTACTTGAGAAGTCTTCTTCTCTGACCGACCATCTTCAGGAGACCTCTGTTGGAGGCATGATCCTTCGGGTTAGCCTTGAAGTGCTTCTGAAGGTCGTTGATCCTTGCTGTGAGAAGTGCAATCTGAACCTCTGTTGCACCCGTGTTCTTTGCGTCACCGCCGAACTTTGCGATGAGCTCCTGCTTTGTTTCCTTGGTAACCATTCGTTACGCTCCTAGGAATGTAATCCCATCCGGAACCGTGCGCACAGGCAGCTCCAGAGCCAGATGGTTCTCTGAAACGAAGGCCTTTGTCCTGAAGGTCCGGCCTTCTGCTGTCGCTTCCACCACGTACTCCCCTGCTTTCGGCAGAAGAAGTCCGAGAGTGCGCACATCGAACAGGCGTTTTTGACTCGACTCCGACTGCTCTTCAACCGAAGCACCCCTCAGGTCAAGACTGTACGCTCTGCCAAGCAACCTCGATGCTTTGCCGAGATCACCTGTTAGGAGAC
The DNA here is from genome assembly GCA_017962865.1 of Spirochaetales bacterium. The sequence goes on along the minus strand of JAGCUM010000199.1, from coordinate 4,357 downwards.
ACCTGCGTATCGCAGAGCTGCTCACCACCTCGTCGTCCATGACAACCGGCGGCAAGACCCTTAGATATGCAGATGAAGTATATTTGCGAATCAGCTTTTCGATTTCCGAAGGTCCCACCTGAAGCGGAGGTCTTCCGGCTCTGAAGCTGTCGCCAACAACCATCGCCCGCACCCTGTACGACGTACAGAGCAAGGCAATGAACTCCTCACCCGACAGTTTACTCATATCATCAGAAAAGTCAATTACACAATGGAAATTAACTCCTCTGTCTGACAACATTTCCTCAAATTTAGCGGGACTCAGCAGACCGGGCAGTCTCCCCTGCGATCCCCTGGCCATTTTAGGGTTCTCCGAAAAGGTCACGACCACACTCTGCCAGCCGTTTTCACGTGCCAGGGCAACGGTCCTGTCGATTACCCTCAGATGCCCCTGATGCAGGCCGTCGAACACACCCACCGAGACCACGGTGTCGATACCTCTGAAGATGGGATCAGCGAATGCCCTACTTTCCATTCCGAACCTGGCACATTATGCGCCTTTCACACGCCGAATAGATGCACACCGTCCTGCCGTCATTCCTGAGCATGGCAAACACGGTACCTTCGGGTATTCTTTTCTTCACCGACGGCATCACATAGCCGTTTGCAGCCTTGAAGGCCTCCGTTTCCGTCATATCCAGACTGATACTGCCCGGAAGCCTCGAGAGAAGCTCCTCCGGATCCTTGAAAGCCGCCATGGCATCCTTATCGTCATATCTGAAGGCCTCATCTACAGAGAAAGGCCCTATCTTTGTTCTGTATAAGGATTTGACATAGGCACATGAGCCGCATGCGTGACCGAGGTCCCTCGCATATGAGCGGATGTATGTGCCCTTCGAAACATTCAGGCGCACCGTAAGGAACGGTGCATCCCAACCGAGAATCTCTGCGCTGAGAATCTCAATGGGTCTGGCCTTCAGTTCAACTTCGGCCTCCCCGTCCCGGGCCAGCTGGTAACTGCGCTTTCCGTTGACATGGATTGCACTGTAGGCAGGCGGAACCTGCATTATCGGCCCTACCATCTCCGAGACAGCCTGTCGCACCTTCTCTTCGGAAGGAACTTCAGCAGTTTCGATGATCTCCCCTTCCGGATCCAGCGTGGTCGTCATCTTACCGAATTCGATGACCGCCTCATAGGTCTTGTCCATACCCATGAACGCCGGAACCATGTGTGTATAGCAACCGCATAGAACGACAAGCAGGCCATGCGCGAACTTGTCCAATGTTCCGCAATGGCCTGTCTTTCTGTTTACATTGCGCTTTATGCGCGCGAGACAGTCAAATGATGTAATGTCCGGAGCCTTGTCCACAAGGAGCACGGCATTGCGCTCTGCCACGACTCAGTTCTCCGAAGTATTCTCCGCAGGGCTCTGAGGTTTGAGACTCTCAAGCAATGCATCCATCTTGGCTGCATCACGCTCCGTGGTATCCGCCACGAAGCTCAGCTTCGGAGTGTTCTTTGTCTTCATGACCCTGGCAAGGCGGCCCTGGATGAAGGCTGCGGCACTCTGAAGTGCCTTGACCGAATTCTCCAGGTCCCTGTCCACCAGACATGAGACGTAGAGCGTAGCATAAGCGTTGTCTCTGGAAAGAGATATGTCGCTTATGCTTGCAAACGTACTCAGGCGCGGATTCTTGATCTCACCGCTGACGATCAGGGTGTTCACGATCTCCATTATGCGTGCCTCGTTGCGGCTCTGGATGTAGTCTGCCATCAGATGTACTCCCCTGTGTCCTCGAGCTTCCTGGCCTTCTCCTGGATCTCCACGAACTCGAAGGTGTCACCCACCTGCAGATCCTGGAAATCGGCGATTCCGATACCGCACTCGAAGCCCATGGAAACCTCACGCACATCGTCCTTGAATCTCTTGAGCGATGTGATCTTCACCAGATCGTGGTTGATCTGGATGTTCTCGCGAATCACGCGGCAGAAGTTGTTTCTCTTGACGCTTCCGCTGGTAACGTAACATCCGGCGACCAGTCCGACTTTGGGGACCTTGAAGACCTGTCTGACCTCTGCGGTACCGACATCCACCTCGGTGCGCTCCGGACTGAGCATACCTTCCATAGCAGCCTTGACGTCATCCACAACGTTGTAGATGATGTTGTACTTGCGGATCTCGATCTTGTCGGCATCGGCACGGGCCTGAGCCTTCGGTGTAGGTCTGACATTGAAGCCGATGACCAGAGCCGGATTCTCGGAAGCCGAGGCCAGGTTGATATCGTCTTCGATGATGGCACCGGCTGCCGCACGGATGACCCTTACGCGGATTTCCGGGGTGGAAAGCTTCTCCAGAGCACTCTGGATGGCCTCGACGGAACCCTGTACATCACCCTTGATGATGATGTTGAGCTCCTTGACCTCACCTTCCTGAATGGCGGCGTTGAGGGTCTCGAGCGTGACCTTCTTGAACTTGCTGGCCTGATTCATGCGCTCAAGTTCCTGCCTCTTGGCTCCGACCTGACGGGCCTGCTTCTCGTTCTCGCAGACCTGGAACGGATCACCGGCGGAAGGAACATCCGAAAGACCGATGACCTCGACGGGTGTCGAAGGACCGGCGCTCTGAATTTTCTTGCCCTTATCGTCATACATGGCTCTGACACGTCCCGGATAGATTCCGGAAACATAGTAGTCGCCCTGCTTGAGGGTTCCGCGCTGGACGATGACCGATGCCACGATACCTCTGCCCTGGTCGATTCTGGCCTCGAGGACCTTTCCTTCTGCCCTGCAGTCAGGATTGGCTCTGAGGTCCATCATCTCTGCCTGAAGCAGGATGGTGTCCAGAAGGTCCTCGATACCGATCTTCTTGAGAGCTGAAATCTCGCAGTACAGTGTCTGTCCGCCCCATGCCTCGGGAATAAGTCCCTTGTCAGAGAGCTGCTGCATGACACGCTCGGGCTTTGCATCCGGAAGATCTATCTTGTTAATGGCAACGATGATGGGAACATTGGCAGCCTTGGCATGGTCGATTGCCTCCAGGGTCTGCGGCATGACACCGTCGTTTGCTGCAACAACAAGGACAACGATATAGGTAAGCTGGGCCCCGCGGGCACGCATAATCGTGAATGCGGCATGACCCGGGGTATCCAGGAATACGACATCGTCCTTCTCGGGGATAGTGACCTTATATGCACCGATATGCTGCGTGATACCTCCGAACTCGCCTGCAACGACGTTTGCGGATCTGATGGCATCCAGGAGCTTGGTCTTACCGTGGTCAACGTGACCCATGACGGTGACGATCGGAGCTCTTGGAACCAGATCCTCCTCGCTCTCCTCCTCGCGGGCAATGACTGTCTCGTCGTAGAGGTTGACGAGGTGCACCGAGCAGCCGTACTCCTCGGCAATGATTGTGGCTGTATCGCTGTCGATACTCTCGTTGATGCTGACCATCATACCCATGGAGAACAGCTTGGAGATGATCTCCGATGCCTTGATGTTCATCTTTCTGGCAAGATCGCTGACCGTGATGGATGCAAGGATATCGATTGATTTCGGTACTGCGGCAGCTGAATCCGAACTCTTGGACTTCTTTCCGTAGTTCTTGAGCTCCAGCTCCTCGTCAGTTCTCTCGTCGCGTCTGTCCTTGTCCTTGCCCTTGTTGAAGACCCTGCGGTTCTTGCTGTCGACAGGCAAAGCCTCGGAAGGACCTGAGAAACCGCCCTTCTTGCCGCCAGCGGGACCCTTTCCTGCTCCGAAACCGGGCTTCTGTCCGAACGGGGGTCTGCCCTGTCCGTCCTTGGAGAAACCGCCCTGGCGCTGGAAACCGGGTCTTCCGTTGCCCTGCTGTGCAGAACGCGGAGTGTAACCCTGGGGTCTCTGCCCCTGTCCGAAACCGCCCTGAGCGGGTCTTCCCTGGAAACCACCCTGTGCACCGCGGTTGAAGGTACCGGTAATTCTCTGTCCATCCCTGCCGTATGTCACACCACCGACAGATCCGACCGGCCTTGATGTACCGGCAGGTCTTGCCTCTGTCTTCGGCATGATTGGCGGAAGATTATCGCCTGAAATGATCACAGGACCCATATTGATGGTGCTCTGAGGAACATTGGTCTTCTTCACGACCTTCTTCTGAACCGGAGCTCCACCGATGACGGGACGTCTGTAGACAGGCTGGGTTGCCTGGATCTGCACGGTCTGCTTAACAGGCTGTGCAGGCTGGACCGCGGCCTGCTCGGGAGCTGCTGCAGGAGCCTCGTCAACGGGGCTGGCTTCCAGACCGTTAGCATTAACGGGGCTGGTTGCGGTGTTAACCTCTACCTGATCAATCAGGTTGGTGCTCTGAGCCTTAGGAGCTACGTATGCACATGCTACGCT
>JAGCUM010000198.1 GCA_017962865.1 Spirochaetales bacterium | reverse complement strand
CGGAAAGAGCTTCAGAAACGAGATCACCACCAAGAACTTCATCTTCAGATCCTGTGAGTTCGAGCAGATGGAGATGCAGTGGTTCTGCAAGCCCGGCACCGACGAGCAGTGGTTCCCGTACTGGAGAGAGCAGAGGATGAACTTCTACGTCAACAAGCTCGGAATCCATCCCGAGCACCTCAGATGGCACCAGCACGGACCGGATGAGCTGGCCTTCTACGCCAAGGATGCCTACGACATCCAGTTCCTGTTCCCGATGGGATGGCAGGAGCTCGAGGGCGTGCACAGCAGAACCGACTACGACCTGACACAGCACCAGAAGTTCTCCGGCAAGGAGATGACATACCTCGATCCCGAGACAAACGAGAAGTACATCCCGTACGTTGTCGAGACCTCCGCAGGTCTGACCAGAAACGTCCTGATGGCCCTTTCGGATGCCTATGACGAGGAAGAGGTTGCAGAAGGCGATGTCAGAACAGTCCTGCACTTCCATCCGACAATCGCTCCGGTTACCGTTGCAGTTCTTCCCTTGGTCAAGAAGGACGGACTTGCAGAGTATGCTTCCAAGCTCGAGCATGAGCTTCGCGATGATTTCGTCACCTTCTACGATCAGAGCGCAGCAATAGGCCGCCGCTATCGCCGCCAGGACGAGATCGGAACTCCGTACTGCGTCACCGTCGACTACGACACACTCAACGACAACACGGTCACACTGCGTTTCCGCGATTCGATGGAGCAGGTGAGAGTACCTGTCTCAGAGCTGGTTGCAACCATCAAGAAAGCCACAAAAGAGTACAAGAGAGTATAAGTCATGAATAAAGCACTTCAGGTCCTTGTCGACAGAGGGTTCGTCAAGGACTGCACCAATACCGACGGTCTGTCGGATCTCATGGACAAGGGTCCGGTTACCTTCTACTGCGGAACCGACCCCACGGGCCCCTCACTCCATGTCGGACATATCGTTCCGTTCTTTGCCATGCATCACCTGCAGCAGTTCGGCCACAAGCCGCTGGCTCTGGTAGGCGGAGGCACGGGTCTGATCGGTGATCCTTCCGGCAAGACGGAAATGCGCAAGATCCTTCCTGCCGAGACCATCGCCGAGAACGCCAAGAGAATCGCAGGCCAGCTTGCCAAGGTCGTGAACTTCGACGAAGTTCCTCCCGCAGGCTACGGTCAGGGCAGAATCGTCAACAATGCCGACTGGCTGGTCGGACTGAACTACATCGAGTTCCTCCGTGATGTCGGACGCTATTTCTCGGTCAACAGGATGCTGACCTTCGAAGGCGTCAAGCAGCGCCTCGAGAGGGGACTGTCCTTCATCGAGTTCAACTACCAGCTGCTCCAGTCCTACGACTACTACATGCTCTACAAGAACTACGGCAACCGCCTGCAGATCGGCGGAGCTGACCAGTGGGGCAACATCGTTGCCGGTATCGACCTGATCCAGAGAATGGGCGGACCGGAGTGCTTCGGACTGACTTTCAACCTCATCATGCGTGCAGACGGCAAGAAGATGGGCAAGAGCGAGCAGGGCGCGGTGTTCCTCGATCCGACTCTCTACAGCCCGTACGACTTCTACCAGTACTGGCGCAACGTCGCCGATGCCGATGCCGTCAAGTTCATGAAGCTCTTTACCTTCATGCCGCTGGACGAGATTGCAGAGTATGAGGATCCCGCACGCAATGTCAACGACACCAAGGCCAGACTCGCCTACGAGATCACCCGCATCATCCACGGTCAGGAAGAGGCCGACAAGGCAGTAGCCGGTGCAAAGGCCGCTTTCGGCGGAGCAGGTGACAAGAGCAGCATGCCCACGGTCGAGATCGAACTCGGTGAAGGCAAGGGTGTTCTGGACCTGTTCTTCGAGGCAAAGCTCTGCGCAACAAAGAGCGACGCCCGCCGTCTGGTCGACCAGGGAGGCTGCATCGTCAACGACAACAAGGTCACTGACGTGAAGGCAGTCATCACCAAGGCCGATGCCCCTGACGGAGAGCTGATCCTGCGTGCAGGCAAGAAGCGCTTCATGCGTGTGATTGTGAATAAGGAAGGTGCTTCGGTTCAATACCAGTGTCGCTTCAGAAGAAGCTTCTTATAAAGATTTCAAGACCGATACCGATCAGGATGAGGCCTCCGAGTATGGAGGCCTTATTTGTCAGCTTAAGGCCGAATCTGCGGCCGATTGCAAGGCCGCAGAGGCAGATTCCGTGGGTTACTGCGGCAATTATCAGCGAAGCGACCAGGGCCATGGGGAACCGGTACTGCTCGATGGTGAAACCGACCGAAAGGGCATCTATGGAAGTGGCGACCCCTTGGACAAGAAGTGTCCCGATTCCGAGGACCGGCCTGGTCTCTGAGGTATCGTCCTGTTTGTTTCTGATGCCCTCCAGAAGCATCTTGCCGCCTATGTAGCCGAGCAGGGCCAGTGCAATCCAGGGTATGAACCTCTCGAAGGATCTGAATTTCTCGACGATGGTGTGGACACAGGCCCATCCGATCATGGGCATGGCGAACTGGAAGAAGGCGTAGGTGCCGGCCATCAGGTTCATTCTTCCGACTTTCATCTGCGGTTCGTTGAGGGCGTTGGCGATCGACACCGAGAAGGCGTCCATGGCCAGGCCTACTCCGAGGAGAATGCTGTTCAGGAAGAATATGAAGCTCCACTGCATGGGTACATAATATACCTTCAAAACCCCTGTTGTGCTATAATTTCACCATGAATGAACGGAATCTCAGCCTAAAGGAAACCCTCACAAGCGGACAATGCTTCCGATTCTCGGAGTGCAATGGGACCTGGACCGTGAAGGCCGGGGTGGGCGAGGCTGTCAGGACGCTGGTTGTCCGCCAGGATGATCTCTCTCCGATTACCGATAATCCGTTCTGGGCGAACTTCTTCGATCTGGACACCGACTATGAGGCTCTGAAGGCTTCGTTCTCCAGAATTTCCCCGCTGATGGCCGAAGCCTGCGAGTATGCCCCGGGTATAAGGATCCTGAATCAGGACCCGTGGGAGGCCCTCTGCAGCTTCGTGGTTTCGCAGAACAACAACATAAAGAGGATAATGGGAATCATCGAGCGCATGTGCAGTTTCTACGGCAACGGCGGTTTTCCGACCGTCGAGTCCCTTGTCGATGCAAGGGAGGAGGACCTGCGCTCTCTGGGCTTGGGCTTCCGCGCTCCCTATATCGTAAATACTGCCCGTGCTGTTTATGATGGCTCAATTGTGCTTGATGAGCTTAAAAAAATAGATATAGATGCTGCAAGAGGCATTCTTATGAAGGTAAAGGGCATAGGTCCCAAGGTTGCAGACTGTGCTCTTCTTTTCGGATGCCACCGCCTTGACTGCTTTCCGATGGATGTCTGGATGAAGCGCATCATGGCAGTCGGCTTCCCGGGTCTGGACAAGAGTATCTTCGGTCCGTGTGCCGGGGTTGCCCAGCAGTATCTGTTCCACTATGCGCGCACGAGCGGACTCTTTGACAACAAATCTTGACAGCAGATTTTGACTGCAGATTTTGACTGCAGAACCCAGGAGGATTGAAATGGTATTCG
>JAGCUM010000197.1 GCA_017962865.1 Spirochaetales bacterium | reverse complement strand
GGAGATGGCTTGAACACGATGTCACCAACATAGATGGTATCCCCCGGCTTTGCAGCCTGAAGGGCAAGAAGGAAATCCTCCCTCGTAACCACCGGATCCGATGCCGAAGCTGCTGTCAGACAACACAGAGAAACCAAAACTGTAATGAATAATACTCGCCACCGCTTCATGTCTGACAGTATAGTACATGCACATCCACATTGCAAAACAATGTATGGTTCTGTCTGGCAAGTGAACTTCAATGGCCAACTAGTATTGATTAATTTAACTCAAAATGTTATAAGAGTTCTGCTAATTAAAGGCATGGGGCTGTAGCTCACCTGGCTAGAGCGATTGAATGGCATTCAATAGGTAGTCGGTTCGATCCCGATCAGCTCCAAAAAACTGACTCTTTCAACGGAGTCCTTTTTTTTCATACAAACTGAATTCTCAATCCCTTTATAACGCAATCATCCAGGTAAATATTGATGAGAATCTGATATGGAACACCTGATTCCTCAGCCATGTTCTTGAAATACGTTACTGTCGAGACCTTCATATTCATTGTAACTTGCTGCTTCAGCCTTGCAGCATAAGGATTCTTTCTCGGATTGAGTTGTTCGATATCGTACTCTTCCCTCATAGTTTCCTCAGTAGTTGGATTCTTCATATTGCTTTGCCTCTCTTGTTGTTGCTTTTCTTGCTGAAATCAAACGGATAACATCCCCACTTTCTCTAATGCAATGTGACACGATTAGCAGCCTGAGCTTTTGGCTGATTCCAAGAATCAGAAAACGTTCTTCCTCTAAAGAATGATCTGGATCATCAAACAGAATTGCTCTCTCATCCATAAACACCGTTTGAGCTTCTTCAAAGCTGACATCGTGCTTGTTTAAATTCATTGAGGCTTTATCCGGATCCCAATCGAACCTCAGCTTGTTATCCATACTTACAATATAATTATATAAACGTTATGCTGTCAAGTTCTGAACTGAGCCCTCAAATAGCAAACAAACCACATCCAACTCAATAATGCATGGGAATCCGGAGAAAAAAGAGGCCGCAAGCGCGGCCCTGTGGATTACATTATTTGACTTTTAGTTCAGAAAGCTCTGGCAGGGCGAATTATGACACTACCCTTGAAGACTACTTGATCAAACAGTCCGGTACTGAAGCTCATCGCCTTCATCAAATCGGTTTTATATGCATAATTCGACAGATCACACTCACTGGAGGATGTATACGTGAAGGCACCGAACCCTCCGAGTTCTTTCAGATAAAGTTGCTGGTACATCTGATTCAGTTCGCCAATACTCGGAATGAACCAGTCGCTATATGTCTTACCACCATAAGTATATGTCAGCAAATCAACCAGCTTTGCCGCATAGGCTGCTGTTTTGGATCCCTTATTTTCCTTGGAATAGTCTGGATGTTCATAGGCAGTATCGCCCATCGTATCAAGCAGAAGCTGTGTGTTTGTCTTTCCTGCCCCGATTCCGGACTGTGTGCAGTTAGTTGGTTGCCAAGTATCAGTACCGTTGACAAAAAGATCTGCCCCGTCAGCTGTTAATCTGTAATACCCGAAGAGGACATACTGGTCGTCTATTTCGGCATTTTTATATGCATCCGATGTCGCATCAACTGTCGGAACACCGTTGATAACTTTCATGTCCGCAGGGGCAGCCTCAAGATATCTCCAGCCATTCTCGTAATATCCTCTGTCGTAGAAGATGTATCCGCCGGCAGGTCCGATATCACCTACTTTATAATCAGACTGTACAGGACCCGAACCTGATCCCGAATCGGCGCCTGATCCCGAACCAGAGCTGGCATCTTCTGCACCGCCTCCGCCCTCACCGGACCCGGACTGTGAGCTTCCGCCACCCCCGTTCTCGGGGTCTTTTTCAATATCGAGTTCGTCACATGACACGAATGCAAACAATAACAATAGTACAAGCAGAATAGAAAGAACTTTTCTCATTGGCTCTCCTCCGTTGTTTTATTATTGCGGTATTTGAGGCTGTGAAGTAAAGATATATTTTCATAGTAATGGGAAAACATCATCGGACGAAAGCTATTGGAAACCGTATTCATATGCTTTATACTTTGCACGGGTTAAACAAGGGTTAAGGCATATGTCATTTGAAAGCGTTGAGAGTATTACGTCTCTGCTCTGCACGGTTGTAGGGCTTCTCATCTGTGTATTCAAATACATTGAGTCTCCGAAGAGCTGGTATAAATATCTTACAGCCTTTTTCCTTGCGAACTTCTTCAGCGAATACTATTGGGCGGTATATGAGCTGGTAATGCACGACTACCCGGATGTATCGATGTTCATGGCTTACCTCGGGTGGAACATCGGATATCTGGTCCTGCTTGCCGCAGTGTTCTTCCTGAGGAAACGAGAGTCCAGAAAGTATTTCCATCCTGTAATCCTTCTGCCCTTTATTACAAACGTCCCTCAGTTTGTTCTCTACATAAGCTTCGGAGGTGTTCTGAACAATCTCTGGGAGGTGGGAATCACAACTCTCACCATGGTCTTCTGCCTGCAGGAAATCATGTACTATGTGGCCAACAGGGAAAAGTTCCGCTCTTTCCCCTATTTCTCCACGCTGATTCTGATCTACCTGATCATCAATTACGGAATGTGGACGACTTCCTGCTTCGATTGGAGCAGCCCGGTAACCAATCCTTACAACTACCTCTCGATTGCAGGTTCCCTGATCTGCATATTCTTTGCCCATGCGGCAGGCAAGAGTTTCGGAACGGAAGAATCCGTTCAGGACACAAAGAGTGCCGTCGAACTTAGGTTCCAGGCCCTGGTTCAGGCAGCTGTATCCCTCTTCACGGTGGGAATCTGTGCAGCAGGTTTCTTCACTGCCTACGGAATAAAGAATTCCGCTGCTTCCGACAGCGGTCTATTCCGAAGCGAGACTCATCTAATTGCATTCCTGTTTGCCTTATCTGCACTGCTGATTATCCTGTTTCTGGTTGTATTCCATGTGCTGACAACCCGTTATCACAAGATCATGGAGAAAGTCCGCAAGAACTTCAAAGGAGCGCATGGGCAACTTTATTTTGCATTCATCATCATCGTTACGCTGGTTTTGATGGTTTTTGCTGTGATCTACAACGGTGTAGTCCTTTACAGGACATCGGTCGTAAGCGTCTATGAGGATGGCGATGAAGAGGTAAAGACAACGGCCACGGAGCTCGAGAACTACCTGACCAAGGCGGTAGCAACGCTGCGCGTCGCCTCCGACAGCGTAGACCTCATGGAAACCAACGGCAGACCCACACAGGAAATCCGCTGGTATCTCATGGACCAGACTGCACGCCAGACCTCCCAGTTCGATGAGAACTTCACCGGACTCTATGCCTACATCAACGGTGAATATCTGGACGGCCTGGGCTGGGTACCGCCCGAAGGATATGATCCTACAGTCAGGGAGTGGTATCAGGCTGCAGTGTTTGCAGACGGTGAAGTCGTGATTGTTTCGCCCTATCTGGATGTACAGACCGGTTCAGTGGTCACAACCATTGCAAGAAGCATCTCGGAAGGCTCCAACACCGCAATGAACGTGGTCGCCCTCGATGTAATCGTCAACCACATCAAGGACGTAACCCAGGCGGTGGAGATTGCAGGAAAAGGCTATGGAATGGTTGTCAATTCGGACGGCTTCGTAGTTGCCCACAAGGATGATTCCTATGACGGCAGCAACATAACCGATATCTACGGACAGGAGCTGCTGGACATCATACTGAGTACGGGAAGCGGAAGAACAACGGCAATGGTAGATGATGAGAAATGCACCCTATTCATCGCCCCTGTCATGAACCAGTGGTATGCAGTCATCCTGATCGGGAATACGGAACTGTTCGAAGAATCCTACTCCGGCCTTGCAGTCAACATAATGGTATCGCTGATTACCTTCTGTCTGATTTCCTTCTTCTACTACGTCGGATACAAGAACGAGCAGATCTACGGAAAGAAAGTCGAGCAGATGAATATCCAGGTCGTCAAGGCGCTTGCTACCGCCATAGATGCAAAGGACAACTACACCAACGGCCACTCCTCCAGGGTCGCAGAGTACGCAAGGATGATAGCCGCCCGCTCGGGCTATTCCAAATCCGAGCAGGACGAAATCTACATGATGGGTCTCCTGCACGATGTCGGCAAGATAGGCGTACCGGACAATGTAATCAACAAGAAAACAAAGCTCACAGACGAGGAATACGACCTTATTCTCCTGCATCCCATCATAGGCAACGAGATACTTGCCAGCATCAAGGAGCGTCCCAAACTGGCAGTAGGTGCCAGATGGCATCATGAGCGCTACGACGGCATGGGATATCCCGACGGTCTTGCAGGCGAAGACATCCCCGCAGAAGCCAGAATCATAGCTGTGGCCGATGCCTACGATGCCATGACAAGCAGGCGGAGCTACCGCGACATCCTGTCACAGGAAGAGGTCCGCAGCGAGCTTGAGTTGGGATCGGGAACCCAGTTCGATCCCCGCTTCGCACGTGTCATGATCCAGATCCTGGATGAGGACAAAGACTATTCACTGCGTGAAAAAAGTGAATCCGAATACTGTCTGCAATAACACATATGGTCCTCTTTGCAATGCACCTCTGTTTTGATATATAGTTGCCAGCATGAAGGTGGGATTGTTCAGCCAGTACAAAGGTCTCAGGAAAGAACTCTACATACTGTTCATAGGAAGGATCATGACCAATATGGGCGCCATGATCTGGCCAATGTTCACGCTGATTCTCAACCGAAAGCTGGGCCTGAATGCCACGGTTATCGCAGCCTGCATGGTCATCTTCAGCCTTGTCAATCTTCCTGTCTCGCTCATAGGCGGAAAGCTTGCCGACAAGCTGAACAAGAAGAACATCATAGTCGTATGCGACCTTGTATCGATTGCAAGCTTCATCTATTGTGCAATCGTGCCCGTTACAATCACTTCAATTGCTATTTTTGCGGTTGCATCGCTGTTTCAGACCATCGAATGGCCAAGCTACGATGCCTTGGTTGCCGACTTCTCAACCTCCAAAGACCGTGAACGGGCATATTCTCTGAGCTATCTGGGAACCAACCTCGGGCTGGTCCTGTCCCCCACCCTTGCAGGATTTCTGTTCGAGAATCACCTGAATCTGGCTTTCCTGATCAACGGAATCTCGATTGCACTGAGCACGATCCTGATATTTTTCAGAATCAGGGATGTTCACAGGGAAACGGACGACAGTCCTGCTTCCGGCTACGAGGCCGACCTGGACTCGAAGGTATCGGCCTTGTCCTATATTGGCCACAGCCGTGTGGTACTGCTGTTCATCATAGCTGCGGCACTGTCGAACGACGTCTATTCCATGTACAGTTACCTGATGCCTCTGGATATGGGAATAACCTATGCAGAGCGGGGCTCGGTGCTTTTCGGATCAATGTCCAGCACGAACTGCATAGTGGTCGTGACATGCACGGCTCTGATTACAAGGCTTTTCAGAAAAATCAGGGAAAGCGGGAAGATGCTCATCGGAGAAGGCCTGATTCTGGCAGGCTACCTTCTGTTCCTGCTCTTCATAAGGCAGCCGATCATGTGCTTCGTGGCAATTACCGTCTTCACGTTCGGAGAAATATTCAACACACTCTCCTCCTCGCCTTTCCTGACCAGACGAATCCCCGCTTCGCACAGAGGCAGGATAATAGCGGTCATGAATGTAGTATGCGGCCTGAGCAGTTCCGCAATCCAGCTTGCCGTGGGATGGATTTATGACAAAGCCGGTTCTCCGACTGCGTGGACGACCGTAATCGGGATAGGCATTGCAGAGATTCTGATAGTCGCTGTCATGGCCGCCTTTGACAGAAAGGATTATCCCGGCTTGCAGAGCAGGAATGCTCAATAAAAAGGCTCTTCACGTTTTCTTAGGGGATTGAGTTCTGACAGCAGGGATTGACATGTACCTGATGAGGGTGAAGAACCAATTTTTTTACATGAGAATGGCAGAGAAAGAGCTCAACGCTTTTTTTCTTCTGTTTTCAGCCCATCGAAGCCTTTACAAAACCCAGAAAGAGCGGATGCGGCCTGTTGGGGCGGCTCTTGAACTCGGGGTGGAACTGTACTCCGACGAAGAACTCCTCTCCCGGAATCTCGACGGTCTCCACCAGCCTCTCATCCGGAGAAAGTCCTGAAAGACACAGGCCCGACCGCTGCAGAGCAAAGCGGAAATCGTTGTTCACCTCATACCTGTGGCGGTGACGCTCGCTGATTTCCTCCTTCCCGTAAAGCCTGCGGATGACGGTTCCCTCCCTCAGGATGCACGGATATCTTCCCAGACGCAGGGTTCCTCCCTTGTCTATCTCGTCGTACTGGCCGGGCATGAAGTCGATAACCGGATACGGGGTATCGGAATCGAACTCGCGGGAGTTGGCCCCTCCGAGGGCCGCCACATCCCTGGCATACTCGATGACTGCAGTCTGCATTCCGAGGCAGATTCCGAAGTACGGGACATGGCTTTTGCGTGCATATTCGGCGCTGATGATCATCCCCTCGATTCCGCGGTTTCCGAAGCCTCCCGGAACGATGATTCCGGTGATGCCGGCAAACTTCTTTTCGACATTGTCCTTCGTGATGGTCTCGGAATCCACCCACTCTATCTCCACCTTGCAGTCAAGGGCATAGCCTGCATGGTGCAGGGCCTCCACCACCGAGAGATAGGCATCGTGAAGCTGTACATACTTTCCCACCAGGGCGATTCTGACGGTCCTGCTCTGGTGCTTGATTCGCTTTACCAGGTCCTGCCACTCCGAGAGGTCGGGCTCAGGGGCATCGATCTGAAGCTCACGGCAGACGATGGAGGAAAGATTCGAGCTTTCAAGCATGAGCGGCGCTTCGTAGAGGCTCGGCAGCGTGAGGTTCTCGATGACGCAGTCGTCCTTCACGTTGCAGAAGTGGGCTATCTTGAAGAAGATGCTCTGGTCGGTGATCTTTTCGTCCACACGGAGGATGATGATGTTGGGGTTGATGCCCATGCCCTGGAGTTCCTTGACGCTGTGCTGGGTGGGCTTGGATTTGTGCTCGCCGCTGGCCTTCAGATACGGAACCAGCGTCACGTGGACATAGATGGCATTCTCGCGTCCGACCTCAAGGCCCACCTGTCTGATGGCCTCTATGAAGGGCTGTCCCTCGATGTCTCCGATGGTTCCGCCGATTTCTGTGATTACCACATCTGCGGTGGTCTCTTTTCCTACATTGTAGATAAATTTTTTAATCTCATCGGTGATATGGGGTATTGTTTGAACGGTTGAGCCGAGGTAGCCGCCCTGGCGTTCGCGGTTGATTACGTTGGAATAGACCTTACCTGTAGTGAGGTTCGAGAACCTGTTGAGGTCCTCGTCTATGAACCTCTCGTAATGGCCCAGATCGAGATCGGTCTCGGCTCCGTCCTCGGTGACATAGACCTCACCGTGCTGGTAGGGACTCATTGTTCCGGGATCGACGTTGATGTATGGATCAAGTTTCTGAGATGCGACCTTCAGCCCGCGGGCCTTGAGCAGTCTTCCGATGCTTGCTGCGGTTATTCCCTTTCCGAGTCCGGAAACAACACCGCCTGTCACGAAGATGTATTTGGTCATATTTCCCCCGATTAACTCGGGATTACATTATACAGATTTGCAAAATTACAAGCAAATACATATAATATTATAGCTATCATACGTTTTAAGTATGGTTAAGGAGGTGCACATGGAGCTCAGGGTCCTGAGGTATTTCACGGTGGTTGCAGAGGAGCTGAACATTACCAGGGCAGCGGAGAAACTCAACATAAGCCAGCCGCCATTAAGCAGTCAGATCAAGGCCCTTGAGCAGGAGCTGGATACGGTTCTGTTCATCAGGGGCAAGCGCCATCTTCAGCTTACGGACTCGGGCAAGCTGCTCTACAGGCGTGCGAAGGAGATTCTGAGCCTTTCCGACAAGGCCTCGGACGAGGTGCGCCTGATGGGCAAAGAAATGAACGGAACCATCTCCATCGGTCTTGTGGAGGGCTCGGCCCCGGATATCGCCTCCAAATGGATCGAATCGTTCATAAAAAAGTATCCCGATATCAGGTTCAGGATCATGGACGGAAACAGCGACGAGCTGATAGAACGCCTCAGAAGCGGACTGATAAACCTCGCGGTCATCACCGCCCCCTGCGACCAGACCCTCCTGAACAGCTTCAAGGTCGGACAAGAGAAGATGACAGCCTTCATGAGCAAGGACAATCCCCTCTCCGCCCTGCCCGGCGATACGCTGGACCTATCCCTTCTCAGGAATCAGCCGCTGATAGTTCCCAGCAGAGAGGCCATGAACGACATGATCTACAAGTGGTTTGCGGAAATCGGCTGCGAACCCAAAATCGTGTGCAGAATGGACAACTATCTGGATGTCGCCGCCCTTGCAGGCTGCAATGTGGGTATCAGTCTTTTCCCGAAGACATCCTATGTCCTGAACCGGCGGATCGTAGCCAAGGAGATCGTCAATTCAGGACGTTATGTGGAATACCTGTTCGTATGGCTGAAGGGCAAACCCCTCCCCCTTGCGGATGAGACATTCATAGACTTCGTGAAGAATTCCCTTTAATCGGTTAACCTGTCGGACCCTTGTAGCGGAAGCAGAGCATCGTGGTATCGTCGAACTGCTCGGCATCTCCGATGAACTCGCTGATTCCCGCGGAAACGTCATCGAGTATGGTCCTCGGATCGGATTCCTCATGCCTGTTGAGGGCATCGAGCATCCTGTCGTTTCCGAACAGCCTGTTTTCCCTGTCCGTCGACTCGGGAACTCCGTCCGTGTAGACAAAGACCGTGTCTCCGGGGTTCAGGCGGAACGGATGCTCGCGGAACTTCATGCCTTCCATCATTGCAACCGCAGGAGAATGCTTGTACTCGACCAGATGGAACTCGCCGTCCTTGGGCCTGAGAGCGGGATGCTCGTGACCGGCATTGGCGGCCATTCCCTCACCTGTCTTCAGATCGATTATGGCAAGCCAGACGGTTACGAACAGACTTGCTTCGTTTCCTTCGCAGAGCTGTGCATTCACATCATTGAGAATCTCCGCCGGAGTTCCTCCCTGGATTGCCCTGTCCTTGATCATCGTCTTGGCAATGACCATGAAAAGTGCCGCAGGAACTCCCTTGCCCGAGACGTCTGCCATGACAAGTGCCAGGTGATCCTGGTCTATCATGAAGAAGTCGTAGAAGTCTCCGCCGACTTCCTTGGCAGGAATCATGCTGGCAAAGAGATCGAAGGCCTCGTTGTTCGGATACGGCGGGAAAATCCTGGGAAGCATGTCCGCCTGGATCTTTGCGGCAACATTGAGCTCAGCCCCGATTCTCTCCTTCTCTGCGGTGATAGTGGTGATCTCGTTGATATAGTTCTTGGTCCTGACGGAAAGATCGGCAAACGAATTCGCAAGAATCTCGACCTCATCCCTGGTCTTGTAGCTTTCTTCCATCTCGAAATCGAAATTACCGTTCTCCATTCCGGCAATCTTGCGCGTCATCTTCGAAAGAGGCTTGACGATACGTCCTGCAAGGATGAGGGCCGATGATGCACCGAGAACAAAGAATATTCCGATGATGACAAACAGGGTCCTCCTTGAATTCTCAAGTCCCTGCTGGAACTCCGCTGCGGCCTCTTCCGAAATATTGTCGAACTGTTCGATCATCATGGTTGCGGGAGCCTGAGTCAGGGCCTTCTCCACAACGGATATCAGTGCCCAGTTAACTTCCCTGATGTTGGAAGCAACCATGTAGTAGTCGTTCCCATTGATGTTGACGATCTTGATTTCACTGTCGCCACCGATGGCATCACTGATGAAGGAAGCAAGCTCCTTTTCATCCGACTGTCTCAGATCGGTTCCGTTGGTCGAAACAGAGAAGATGTCCTGTGACTTGGGGGCGAAAACCACATGTCCGTCGGAGTTGATGATGCAGGAGAAAATGCCTTCCTGAGCAGTACTCTCTATGTAGTCTGCCATCGAATTGACGAAAAGATCCGCCCCGACAACGGCAATGAGCTTGCCTTTGCTGTAGACGGGCATCGAACAGACTATTCCGATATTGCCTGAGAACATGTCGATTTCGACATCGGAGAAGTAGATTCCTCCGGCCTGGATGGCTCCGAGGTACCAGGGTCTCTTAGTTACCGGTGCGACGACGGGATTGCCCGAGGAATCCAGCTTGAGGCTGGGAACCTCGTCGGCTATGATGGTAATGCCATCGGGAGTACCGAGGAACATGGAGTTGACGCCGCCTGTTTCGTACAGGGAGAACATCAGGCTGGACACATTGCCGTACAGCCCTACCTTATCCGTTATCCAGTTATCCTCCTGGTCGACGTGAGCCTCATAGAGAACCTGTGCGGTGAGGGTCCCGTCGTTTGCGGCATTGGGCGGATAGATGGGCATGTCGGTATAGGCCATCGGGTTTTCCGCCACATTACGGAGGAATTCGCCCAAAAGCGAAACCTTGGTGCGGAGATTCGAGAACATCTCCCCCGCAATATAGGCTTCAAGTCCGGTCGTCCTCTGGAGGTTTTCCTCTATGATGCGGTTCATCAGGTCGGTGGATATCTCGACAACCGCTTCATTCTGTTTCTCGTTCGCATCGGAGACAAGAGTATTCAGACTCTTTGTCTGGAAAGCAATTACAGAGATGAACGCAATGCTCACGAACAGAATGGTGAAAAGGAAGACATTGAATATCTTCTGCTGTATTCCACCTATTACAAACCCTAGGAATTTTCTCATGGGACAACCGACCTGCCTTGTATCAGATGCAGAAAGAATATCATAACAAAGCAGTTCTTTGCAAAGCTTCTCGGCAGTTAAAATACCAGAAAACAATCCGATGTTTTCCGCTTCGCAGGCTCTCGGACAACTGCATTTTTATACATCAATACTGAATAATCCAAAAATAGCGGGCATAGTATGTAAATAGTAATACAAAAAGGGGGATTTCAGATGAAAAGAACAGCTATTTTTCTTTTGCTCGCACTCTTGGCACTTGTACCTGTTTTCTCACAGTCAATTGTCGAGGTAATAAACACCCCGTTGGACAAATCCGATCCTGTTCTTGCAACAGGCACAAGCATTGTCTACAAGGGCAACACCATCCAGCTCGGCCCGAAGGCCATCTATCTGGACGGCACGATTTCAGATGCTGACGTTGCGAAATACGATTACGTTTTCAACGATTTCATCGATGCAATGCAGCATGTCACCGAAGGAACCGAGGACGATCCGATGAAAGTCTACATCGCACCGAACGTCTACTGGCTCCACGATCCGGATCAGGCAGAGACAGATGATCCGTACGGACTCTCGCTCAGATGTCCGTGGATGCAGTGGATCGGCCTCACGGAAGATCCCTACAACGTCGTCATAGCCGCCAACTTCGGACACAACGAAGGTTTCATGGGATCCAACTGGACGATGTTCAGAATCATGGGAGACGGTTTCACATTGAAGAACCTGACCATCGGAAACTACTGTAACGTCGATCTTGTCTATCCGCTCGATACCTCCAAGAACCATGCGAAGAGAACGGACAACATCACCCAGGCCCAGACAATCCACTACAAGTATGATGAGAACGGCAAGGGCGAGAACTTCGACAAGGCCTACGCCGAGAACGTCAACTTCATTAGCAGACTCAACCTCGGACCCATCGCCATCCAGAGCGGCATGAGAGCCCTGTACTACAAGTGCCACTTCGAAAGCACTGACGATGCCCTCAACAGCTACGGTGTCTACGTGGACTGTGACTTCGAGTTCTACGGCACGAAGCCGTTCGGCGGAGCAAACGGAGCCGCCCTGCTCAACTGCACATTCCGCTCGGTCCTGTACAACCTGGTGGCCAATCCGTATCAGTTCATGACAAAGGGCGCAGGTGTCATGACAATCGTCGACGGCAAGTTCCTTGACGACTACACCATCCCCGTCACTCTCAGCTGGATGGAGAACCCCTCCGGCACATTCAGAAGCTACTACTCCAACGTCACCAGAAACGGCGAGCCCGAGGATCTTGTCATCGACAGACCTTGGACAAGCGTCGATATCACGGACACGGAGTTCCTCAAGGCATTCAAGCTCACCGATGCCAACGGAGAGGTCATCTACAACGTCTGGAACCTGATGAGAGGAGATGATGACTGGGATCCGATGAATCTCAGAGACAAGATCGAGGCCCTCGGAGACTATGGCAACATCCCGACAGTCATGAGCGCCAAGATCAGCAAATCCGCAATCGAGAGCGGCGAAGAGACTGCTGAAATCACATACACGGTCCAGCGCTTTGCCAACAAGGAGTACACAGGTGACTTCGCAGTGGAGTACAAGGTATCCGAAGAGGATTCCAAGTATGTGAATCTCATCCCCAGCGCAGACGGCACATCCTGCATCGTTGAAGGAACCAACACCGAGGAAGAGGCAGTATCCGTCATCATCACGGTCAAGGCTCTCACCGGACAGGAAGTCGCAGTTGCTCTCTCTGTCAGCCCGACCATCCTCCCCGCCCCCGCTGTTGTCTCAGCTCCGGTCGTGACGATCGAAGACGGAAAGGCAAAGGTAACATACCAGCTCGATCTTGACTTCAGAGCAGATTACTCCGATGTCACATGGTACAGAGCCGACGATGCCCAGGGCACAGGCGCAATCCAGGTTGCAGTCACCAGAACCAACGAGCCGCTTTGCGAGTATGTCCTCACCGAAGGCGATGTCGGCAAGTACATCATCGCATCCGTCGAACCCAAGCATGTACGCTCCAGAAACGGAGAAGCGGTTTCTGCCGCCTCCGCCGCAGCAGTTTCGGAAGCCGATGTCATCAAGACAAACAAGTTCTCGACAGACTTCACGAGTTTCCCGAATGCAGCCCAGACAATCATCGCTCCGGGTTACTGGACCCTCGACGGCTTCAGACCTCTCGATGCCCAGGATGAGAGCAAGTTCAAGAACTGGGGAGATCAGGGAGTCAACTGCTGGTCATATGCATACGGAACCCTCAGCTCGGGTGCAACAGGCTATTACGGAATCTATCCGTCAGCCCGCGGTGCCAGAATGCTGTACACACCGGTCGGAGACACATTCGGTGCAATGGACGTGCGCGTGAAGGCAGCACCCTGCAAGGATGCAGGACAGGGATTCGGTTCCACATACCAGTATCTGGACGTCATGATCAAGTACGACACGACCAGCCAGACCGGTTACGGCCTCAGGATCGTCAGAAGCAGCGGAGACTCATGTGACTTCGTCCTCATGCAGTATGAGAACGGCGAGAGCAAGGAGATTTCCGACCGCCAGACATCTTCGGCATACATAACCGAATGTTCCATCCACGTATGGTTCGAAGGTGGCAAGCTCAACGCAACCGTCGAGACAACTAACGCACAGGCTGCCGTCGTTGCTGCTTCCAAGCCCAACTACGTCGAGAAAGTCAGCCTCAGCGCCGATGTCCAGGATAACGGATTCGGAGGTTTCGGATTCCAGCACACCGGAACACTCGGAGCAAACACGACTGTATTCTACGGTCTTGATATTGAGTGGAACTGAGAAATCAGAACCAAATATCCTTTTTTGTGAGGAAGGGGCTGCCGCAGATCGCGGCGGCCCCTTCTGATTTGTTCGGGC
>JAGCUM010000196.1 GCA_017962865.1 Spirochaetales bacterium | reverse complement strand
ATGGGTTGATGCCGATTCGGTCCCGAAAAACCTCAGACAGATGATACTCAAGGCAGCTTCAAGAATCGGAGCCAGATGTTTCTTCGTCGCGGACAGGGAACTGGCCGACGTGAAAGCCTATATAGCCGACGATACGTTCTCCCTGAGACAGAAAGCCAGGGAGGAGGGCAAGACCGATACCGCCGAGGTCCGCAAAATACGCGGCTCGATTTCAATGGTTGTGGTCCCTTCCTCCGAAAACAGTGCCGATGACTACATAGTGGAAACCGCAGAAAAGGGATCGCTCTGCATAACGCATGACATCCCGCTAGCATCTAGGCTTCTTGAGAAAGGCTGCACGGTGATAGACGACAGGGGATCGGAATACACTGCGTCGGACATAAAGGTCCGGCTGGGAGACAGACTGGTCAATCAGGAACTGAGGTCCTGGGGAGTGTTCTCCGAGCAGCAGGGCAGGATGGGGCAGGCCGTCCAGAAGGCTTTCGCGGACAGCCTGGACAGGACCATTACAAGAATGACGAACGGAAACAGACAGTAGGAGGATGATATGGAGAATCTGATGCAGAAACTGAACGAGGCAAAGGCCTTCATCGAATCCAGGACAAAGGGCATGGAAATCTATGCAGGACTTGTTCTGGGCTCAGGTCTCGGAGATCTCGCCGAGGAGATAAAGAACCCGGTGATAATAAATTACAAGGATATCCCTCATTTTCCGGTCTCGACAGTGGCAGGCCATGCAGGCAGACTGGTGATAGGGGAGCTGGAAGGCCGTAATGTACTTTGCATGCAGGGACGTTTCCATTTCTATGAAGGATACGAGATGGACCAGGTGGTCTTCCCCATACAGGTCATGAAGATGCTGGGAGTCCGGCGTCTGATTCTCACCAATGCCGCTGGCTGTGTGAACAAGGCTTGGAAGCCCGGAACACTTATGCTCATCAACGATCATATCAAGCTCGCTCCGCAGAGCCCGATGAGAGGGCGCAACGAGGAAGAGCTGGGACTGAGGTTCTTCGACATGTCCAGGGCATACGACCCCGAGCTTATCAAGGTTGCGAAGGCCCAGGCTGAAAAGCTCGGTATTCCGGTGACCGAGGGTGTCTACATGTTCTTCTCAGGACCCAATTTCGAGACCCCTGCGGAGATCAGGGCAGCCCGTGTCCTTGGTGCAGATGCAGTCGGAATGTCAACTGTTCCCGAGGTCATTGCAGCAGCCCATTGCGGACTCAGGACACTCGGCATAAGCTGCATGACGAACATGGCAGCAGGTATTCTGGATCAGCCGCTCGGACATACGGAAGTGCTAGAGACCGGACTGAGAGTCAAGGGACAGTTCTCGGCCCTGATCCGTGCAATAGTGAGGGAATTCTGAGGCTTTCCAGGATATCTCTGGGATTATTCAGGAAAAGGCAGTCTCTGGAGCACTTTTTTCTGACCGCCAGACTGCTTAGGCAGTCTGGCAAGTATATTTCGGGGCTATAAAAACTGCCTTTTACTAAGACAGCAGGGCCCTGTCGCTCGAAAGCTCTTCTCCGCTTGCCTTGGCAAATTCATCCATTAGGTCACGGACCGTGAGCTTTGCCTTTTCCTCGCCTTTGATGTCCAGAATGATTTTTCCTTCGTTCATCATTATCAGGCGGTTGCCGTAGCGGATGGCATCCTTCATGTTGTGGGTGACCATCATGGTCATGAGGTTGTTCTCCCTGATGATCTGGTCCGAAAGCTGAAGGACGATTGCGGCCGTGCGCGGGTCAAGGGCCGCGGTGTGCTCGTCCAGAAGCAGAAGCTTGGGTTTGTTCAGTGTGGCCATCAGAAGGGTGAGGGCCTGTCTCTGTCCGCCGGAGAGCACTCCGACCTTGGATGTGAGGCGGTCTTCAAGTCCGAGTCCCAATGTGGCAAGAAGCTCTCTGTATTCTTCCTTCTCCGATTTGGTGACTCCCGGTTTCAGACCTCGTCTCTGACCCCTGCGCTTGGCAAGGGCAAGGTTCTCGATGATCTGCATGGTGGCTGCGGTTCCCATTCTGGGGTCCTGGAAAACTCTTCCGAGCCAGGGAGCCCTGAGGTGTTCGCTTAGGGATGTGACGTCATTGCCGTCGATGATGACCTTGCCTTCATCGATGGGCCAAACTCCTGCGATTGCGTTGAGCAGAGTGGATTTTCCTGCTCCGTTTCCGCCGATCATGGTAACGAAGTCTCCGTCTTCCAGATGGAGCGATACTCCGTCGAGGGCGACTTTCTGGTTGATGGTGTTGGGGTTGAAGGTCTTCCTGAGGTTCATGAGGTCAAGCATTGGGAACCTCCTTGGAAGCCTTGGTCTTCGTCAGCTTTCCCTTCCAGTAGGGGATGGCAAGGAAGATTGCAACCACAAGGGCAGACAGAAGCTTGAGCATGTTGGTGTTGAGTCCGAGCCACAGCACTATCTGGATTACGATGTAATAGATTACCGCACCGATGGAGACTCCCAGGAGCTTGAGTGCGAAATTGTGGAAGATCTTTCCGAAGATTACGGAACTGATGATGACGGCTGCCAGACCGATGACGATTCCTCCGCGGCCCATGTTGACATCGACTGCACCCTGATACTGGGCGTAGAGGGCAGAGGCGATGGCAACGATACCGTTGGAGATCATCAGACCGATGATCTTGCACCTGTTGACGTTGATCCCCTGAGCTCTTGCCATCTGCTCGTTGGATCCGGTTGCCCTGAGGGCTGCGCCGATTTCGCGGCCGAAATACCAATAGAGCACCCCTATGAGGATTGCGGTCACGATTATCATGACCAGAATCGGGTTGTTCAGTCCCAGGACCTTCACGTTTCTCGATGTCACCAGAAGGTGGTAGTTGCGCACGTTGATTCCCTGGTTGGCCTTGAATCCCATGATTGCAAGGTTTATCGAATACAGGGAAAGCTGTGTGAGGATTCCCGCAAGAATGGCAGGGATTCCCATCGCGGTATGGAACAGGCCCGTCACGAGACCTGCAACCATACCTGCAAGGACAGCGCAGAAGAGGGCCACCCAGAGGTTGGCCCCGTTGAGCATCATCATGACGCAGACGGCACCGCCCGTGGCCATCGTGCCGTCTACCGTCAGATCTGCTATATCAAGTACTTTGTATGTGAGATACACGCCTATGGCCATGATTCCCCAGATAAGGCCCTGGGCTATGGCTCCCGGCAGTGCGCTCAACAGCGACGAAATATTCACGATCAAACTCCAGAATCAAGAATCAGATAGCAGTATAGTCACTCGGAACCGTAATGCCAAGCATTGCGCAGAGCTCTGCGTTGTACTCCTTGATGGGGTTTGCGGCATACTCGATCTTCATTGTCGAGATGTCTGCTCCCTGCAGGACCTTGACTGCCATCTTACCGGTTGTGTAGCCGAGATCGTAGTAGCTGATTGTCAGGGTTGCGACTCCGCAGCCCTTGCAGATTCCTTCCTCACCGGCGATGACGGGGACCTTTGCAGGCTCGACGACATTCCTGATTGCCTCGGTACAGGAGGCGGCGGTGTTGTCGGTCGGGATGTAGATCACATCACAGCCTTCGCATGCACTTGCTGTAACCGATGCAACGTCGTTGGAATCCGTGAATGCATATCTGGTATGCTTGATTCCCATGGCATCGAGATACTTCTCCATCTCAACGATCTGATAGACGGAGTTGGGCTCGCCGGAGCAGT
>JAGCUM010000019.1 GCA_017962865.1 Spirochaetales bacterium | reverse complement strand
ATGTCTTATCGTTCCGCGTGACCATCGAGCCCCCGCTCGAACTCCGGAACATGAAGATCGCCACTATCAATTCATTACTCATTTGAATCCCTCAAAACATGCTTTACTGAGTTCAAGATTCCGGGCAGACTGCGATGAGCTGAGGATACATACCTTTGTGGTAGGATCCGAAGCGAAGCGCGGAAATGCCCGAATATTGGAATCAGTACGCGGCTGCTCCGTAGTGGCGGCGGTCGTCACCTATTGCATAGAACAGTCCGTCCTTCTTCTCGATGGCTGCAATGCATCCGACATGCGAGCTGTAGGTCTTGTCCGCATCGATGATGTTGTAACCCATTGCCTCGACGGCGCTGATGGTCTCGGGGCTGTAGCCGCCTTCGATGTAGAGATCCTTGATGGTCATGCCGTCCTTCCATGTTCTGGGAGCATTCGTGGCCTGTGCGATATCCATATCGAAATCGATGTAGTTGACGATTGCCGCAAACGCTGCGGATACGAGGGCCCAGTTGCCCGGGGATCCGACTGCAAGGACGGGCTTTCCGCTCTCATCGGCGACGATTGAGGGACATGTGGTCGAAACGACCTTGATGTAAGGCATCAGCATGCTGACCGATGCTGTCTTGGAGTTGTTCAGGTTCGAAAGGTGTGCGGTGAAGACAAAGCCTGTTCCGGGAACAGCGACTGCACTTCCGAAGTTGATGCCGTTGGTGTTTGTCGTGGAAACGACATTGCCGAACTTATCCATGACGACCATGTGGCTGGTTCCGCCCTGGTCGGTTGCATTCTGGGCCAGAACGGCCTCGCCGGTGGCGTTGAGCTTGACGGTAAGACGCCCTGCTCCGACCATCTTCTGCTTGACATCGGGATTGAGCTTTGCAGCCCTCTCCTTTGCATATTCCTTGCTGATGATGGTATCGACGGGAAGATCATAGTAGGTCGGGTCTGACATGTAGGCGTTTCCGTCCTTGTATC
Source organism: Spirochaetales bacterium (assembly GCA_017962865.1). The sequence continues at coordinate 3,229 of JAGCUM010000019.1, read as the reverse complement.
CCATGGAGAAGGCCTCGGCCATGAGGTTGACTGCCTGCGGGCTGTCCGGTCCGTAGGAGGCAAGGTCGAAGTTCTCAAGGATGTTCAGGGCTTCGAGCAGAGCTGCTCCGCCTGTGGAAGGACCGCCTGTGGTGTAGACGGTGTAGCCCCTGTATGTCGTGGAAATGGGCTCCCTCACGACAGATCTGTACTGGGCGAAGTCCTCATGTGTGAGAATTCCGCCGAGGCTTTGGATATAATCCACCATCTTGTCGGTGAATTCACTGTCATAGAAACCCTTGATTCCCTGGTCTGCGATCAGCTCGCGTGTATCTGCAAGGTCGTTGTTCCTGACAGTATCGCCCACGCTGTAGAGGAAGCCGTCATCTGTGTAGAGTCCCATCGTATAATCATAGGCCTTGAGGTTCTGATATCTGCCCTCGATGTTGGTATTCCACCTTTCGGTGACCGGGAAGCCCTTCCTTGCAAGGTCGATGACCGGCTGAAGGACCTCTCTGGGAGTCATTGTTCCCCACATCTCGAGGGCCGTAAGGGTTCCGTGTACTACGCCGGGGATTGCGATGGATGTCACTGCCGGCGGATTGTCGGAACTCGATGTCTCGATCATTTCCGCTATGGCGGCACCCGGAGCCTGGGTCATGTATTCGATGGTCACGTACTTGTCCTGATCGGCAAGATACACGGTCATCTGTCCTGCTCCGCCTACTCCGCTTGCAGCCGGCTCAAGAAGACCGACGGCATAGATCATGCCCACGGCTGCATCTATGGCATTTCCTCCGCGCTCCAGGATGTCGACGGCTATCTGTGCGGCAATCGGGCTTGCACAGGCGGCTGCACCGTTTGCGCCGACCGCTCCGGTACCGAAGATATCGCTCGGGAACTCGTAGACAACGGGAGCGGCAACCTCTGCGGGTTTCTCCTCGGCCTTGGTTTCCTGTACGGGAGATTGAGTTGTCTGTGCGGGTGCTGCAGCGGGGGCTGATGCACTTGTAGTTGCGGGTGCCTTGGAACAGCCGACCAGTGCTATTGCACACAGGGCTGTCAGGACGATAAACATGATGCTTCTTTTCATAGCAATCACCTTGAAAAATATGGTCAAATCTACAAAATACGCCCCCATGAGCGGGGGCGCATTGATTATCTCAGTAGAGAACTACCGGGAACCGGCTCAAAGGGCTTCGATTGATACCAGGTTGCTGTCTGCTGCAAGCACGATACCTGCGAGATCCTCAGCATACTTCAGCTCGACCTTGCCGTCTGCATAGGTGAACTTGTACTGGACGACATCAGCCATGCCGATTTTCTCGAATGCTGCAGCGAGGTTTACGCCTGCCTCCGGGATGTAAACGAAGGACTCATCCTCGAGGATGTAGTAACCGACGTTCCATACTGCATCTTCCTTTCTGGACTGATACTGGCCCATCGTGATGTACTCGGCGCTTGCATGCCATCCGATGTACTTCTTGATGAATGCATCATATGCCTCGTCTCTTGCAAATCCGTCTGCATAGGAAACAACCTGGACGGATGCGGTCGGCTTGACGTCGAACTTGGCAAACAGCTCTGCAACTGAATAGCATCCTGCATACGGATGTGTTGATGTTGCTGCTGTCGGATACCATGTGCCTGCTCTGTTCTGCTCGTATGGGGGCTCTACTCCGTAGACTCCGTTTGCATTGAGAAGCATGACCATCCTGTAGACGCCGTCACCCTCGACCTTTGATTCGGGTGTGAGTCCTTCGACTGCAACTGCCTGGACGTTTGCAAGCTTGGTGCTTCCGCATACCAGTGTGATGACATCGCCCTCATAGACGATCTTTGCATCTGCAAGCTGCTCTGCAGTAAGAGTGACAGCCTCGCCGGAGACCGATGTGAAGACAAATCCGGTAGCCGGGACAAGACCTACGTTCTCTGCGACATAGAGCAGATCCTCGATTCCTTCGTTCGGCATGAAGACGAGAGCCTCATTGCCTACGACACACCAGCCCTTGTACCAGACGTCCGAAGACTCTTTCTGGTTGGGACCTACGAACAGATCATAGTCAAATCCGGTGTTGTCTCTGATGAAGGAAACATACTTGCCGCGGAAAGTTGCCAGATCACAGGAATCGGCATAGAGGTCAGCATAAGCGACTGTCGTGACCGTTGTACTGTCGGCAGGTGTGAACCAGAGGTTCTGGTCGATGATCTCGCCGAGGTTGTAGCTCTTGTGCCACTCTTTTGCGTTGTAGCACTGGCGGGTCTCCTCAAGACCTTCGAATGCATTGTTAAGAATAATGATGCGCTTCATTCCCTCGGGATTCTCGGAGATTGACTGTGCAAAGACAGCTCCGACTGCCAGGGCGACGAGAAGTACAATGGCTAATAATTTCTTCATATCGTTTCTCCTTTATTTGATCAGAATACCAGCCTGAGGCCCCACGCGTGCATGGAACCTTGGTATTAATACTAAGGCAGATGTTTTTCCATGTCAAAACAATTAATGAATAAAAATCCATTATTACGGCATATTCCATTAATCCGAGGGCGGTGATAGACTCAAGTCATGGCACAGAACCCGATTGACGAAAGGACCTTCCGCGAATATCTGTCTCTCATAGCAGACGGCATGACGGGCCTCGAAGAATGGGAAGACATCCTGCGTTCACAGCTCGGAGACTGCTCCGACACCGCAGTTGTAATCTTCAACTCCAACCCCCTCACCATCGGGGGCCGCTATCTTGCAGAAATCGCCTCACGCAGATCCCGCAGGCTCCTGGTACTTGTAATCCAGGGCAAGACCGATTCCGGTTCGCACGGCAATCATGAGGATAATGTCATGGAATTTTCATTCAGAGACAGGCTGGCGATGACGGAAAAGGCCCTCTCGGACCTGCAGAATGTGATTGTCATGCCCTCGGGCCCCTATCTGATCGGCAGGGACGACTTCCCCAAGGGGTATCTTTCGAAAACTCTGGGAGCCGCTTCGGCGCATGCTTATCTGAACTGCATGGCCTTCTGCAACATATGCAGGGCTCTGGGGATCAGAAGCGCCTATGCGGGAGATGAACCGAGGGACGAGATGTCGGAGATTCATCTGAACACGCTCCGCCAGCTTTGTGCTCAGAACGAAATAGTGCTCAAGGTCGCAGAGAGGAAAAGAATCGATGATAAATACATCTCCTCGTCCATGGTCCGGAAGGCCCTGGCAACAGGAGACATGGAAACAGTGGAAAAGCTGGTGCCTGCT
>JAGCUM010000195.1 GCA_017962865.1 Spirochaetales bacterium | reverse complement strand
GGTCCCCCGGGGTTGCAAAGCATGTTCTCGAGATGGCTTCGCGGAATCTGACCTCAGTTGCACTCGAGCTCGGAGGCGAGACCGGAAACTGGGCTGTTGTCAGGAAGGACGCCGACCTGAGGGATACTGCACGCAAGAGAGCGTTCTTCAAGCTCTGCAATGCCGGCCAGATCTGTATAAACATCAACCAGATTGCCGTAGCAGACGAGGTTGCAAACGAGTTTCTGGGTTATCTGAAGGCCGAGTTCATAAGACAGATCGGGGAGAAGGCCGAGGAAAACCCCGAGTATCCGAAGCTCATCACGCCGTCGGTCTATGACAAGTGCGAACGCCTGAGCTCGGAGTACAGCGACAGGATTGTCTTCGGCGGCACGGGCGACAGGGCAAGCTGCCGTTTCTCTCCCACAATCATCTATCCGGTCGGTTCCGATGAGGATCTCGTGATGCATGAGCTCTTCTGTCCGCTTCTTCCCGTTGTCCCGTGCAAGGACGATGAGATTGACTCGATCATGGACCTGATTGCAGACAGGGAGCATCCGCTGGCCCTGTATGTATTCACATCCGACATGAAATGGGCCAGGAAGGTGATGACGAGTATGCAGTACGGCGGAGGATGCATCAACGAGGTCTGCATCCACATGATGGTCAAGGGCGTGCCTTTCAACGGAACCGGACACTCGGGCATGGGTGCCTACCACGGCGAATGGGGTTTCAGGGAATTCACGCACCCGACTTCCGTGCTCAAGGGAAAGACACACATGAATCTTCCTCTGAGGGAGCATCCTTACGGAGGCAAGGCCGGTCAGAGGAAGATGAAACTGCTGAAACTGTTCGAAAAATAGATTATAACCCTGAAATCAGGACATCATTTGACACCGAACAGCAGATCTGAATAGGTTGGGAACGGCCAGTACTTCTTGTCCGTGAGAACTTCTGCTTCATCGCAGGGAATGCGTAACTCATCCATGGCAGGAAGAAGTCTGTCGCGCACCACTGCCGATTCTTCAACTATGTCCTCTGTATCCTGCAGAAGCGGAAGTACCGAATCAAGGGCATCGGTCTTCGTACAGATTTCGTCAAGCAGATCCGAAAGCTTCCTGACAAGGTTCTTCTCATAGGTACAGGAAATGTCTGAGGAAAGTGATTTCTTTGCACTTGCGGCCCTGGCTACATCGGCGGAGTATTCCTCGATTGCAGGGGCAATCAAGGTCCTTGCCATGCTGATCATGGTACGGGCCTCTATCACCACGCTCTTGCAGTAGTTTTCAAGCATGATGTCACGCCTGGATCGCAGTTCCTCGTCCGTGAAAACGCCAAGAGATGTGAGCATTGTCACATTCTTTTCGTCCAGAAGATGCGGCATGCAGTCTGCAGTTGTCCTGTAGTTCAACAGCCCGCGTTTTTTCGTGGCTTCTTCTATCCATGCATCGTCATAGCCGTTTCCGTTGAAGATGATTCTCTTGTGTTCACGGATGGTATCCCTGATGAGGTCATGGAGCTCACTTTCGAAATCCTTTGCCTTCTCAAGGCTGTCGGCAAAGACCCTGAGGCTTTCTGCGACGGCACTGTTGAGCATGATGTTGGTGCAGGCGATGCTGTTTGAGGAACCGAGCATGCGGAACTCGAACTTGTTTCCGGTGTATGCGAACGGGCTCGTCCTGTTGCGGTCCGTGGTGTCCCTGTTGAACTTGGGAAGAACTTCAGCGCCCAGGCGCATCACTTTCTTCTTGGTTCCCTTGTAAGGGGTATCTGCCTCTATGGCTTCCAGCACTGCATTAAGCTCATCCCCGAGGAAGATGGAGATGACTGCAGGGGGTGCCTCGTTCGCTCCCAGACGATGGTCATTGCCTGCTGTTGCCACAGAGATACGCAACAGATCCTGATAATCATCCACGGCCTTGATAACGGCACAGAGGAAAATCAGAAACTGTGCGTTCTCATATGGAGTATCTCCGGGGGAAAGGAGATTCTGCCCGCTGTCGGTTGCAATCGACCAGTTGTTGTGCTTTCCGCTTCCGTTGACGCCTGCAAAGGGTTTTTCGTGAAGCAGGCATACGAGACCGTGCCTTGCAGCGACTTTCTGCATCATTTCCATGGTCAGCTGGTTGTGGTCGGTTGCGATGTTTGTGGTACTGTAGATCGGGGCAAGCTCATGCTGTGCGGGAGCCACTTCGTTATGCTCTGTCTTTGCCAGGATCCCGAGTTTCCAGAGTTCGTCGTTCAGGTCTTCCATGAAGGCTGACACGCTGGGTTTGATGACTCCGAAGTAGTGATCGTCAAGTTCCTGTCCCTTCGGCGGTTTTGCTCCGAAGAGCGTTCTGCCGGAGAATCGCAGGTCAGGGCGTTTCTCATACATCTCGCGTGTTATCAGGAAGTATTCCTGCTCGGGTCCTACTGAGGAGATGACCCGTTTCGCAGTGTCATTTCCGAAGAGTCTGAGGATTCTCAGGGCCTGTTTGCTGAGAACCTCCATGGATCTCAGAAGCGGCGTTTTCTTATCCAGAGCCGGCCCGCCGTAGGAGCAGAATGCCGTGGGGATACACAGGGTCTTGCCTTTCATGAATGCGTAGGAAGTCGGGTCCCATGCAGTATAGCCCCGGGCCTCGAATGTTGCCCTCAGACCTCCGGAAGGGAAGGAAGATGCATCCGGTTCTCCCTTGATCAGCTCTTTGCCTGAGAACTCCATGATGACGCTGCCGTCCGGAGAAGGGCTTATGAACGCTTCATGCTTTTCCGCAGTGATTCCCGTAAGAGGTTGGAACCAATGGGTGAAGTGGGTGGCCCCCTTTGAGACTGCCCAGTTCTTCATGGCTTCAGCAACGGCATTCGCAACACTGATGTCCAATGCACTTCCTTCATCGATGGTCTTGCGCAGAGATGCATAAACATCTGCTGATAGAGAGGCTCTCATCGCACGATCGTCAAACACCATACTTCCGAAATAATCTGATACCGTCTTCATTTCAAAACTCCTTGCATCGGTCAGTGATACGAAAAAAGGCGTCCCCGGGTATGAAACCCGAAGACGCCTTTGCCTTCATTTGCGATGACTATAGACCAACACCGCCGATGATGTCAACTGCTATGCCACTTCCTTGACATTTCGCAAAGCCTTGGGGTATAACAGCTAAAAATGAGCAAAGGCGTTCATTCACATATGGATAGATTCCGTATGCCAATGAGCGCCTTTGCTTTTTTATTTCTCTGAAGGAGAAGAGGCGAATGGAAAAGGAAGGACAGATACGCATACCTTCAGGCTGCGCCATTTCCGCAGTCATCTCAAGGGAAGGCCGGACCATGTCGGGCGGGATGATAGTCAATTCCATGAAACCGATGCACGACAGAAGCAATGGTCTCGGCGGTGGTTTTTCCGGATACGGAATCTATCCGGATATGAAAGAGTACTATGCTCTGCATGTCTTCTTCGATGACAGATCCACTCAGAAGGAATGCGAAGTATTCCTCAAAGAGTATTTCGAGATAGTCAAATCCGAAATCATCCCTACACGCAAGATTCCGGAGATTACTGACGAACCGATCATATGGCGCTATTTCCTGGATCCGCTCAAGTCGATGCTGGCAAATCTGCAGCTGGATGAGAAGGAATTCGTAGCCCGCGCGGTAATGAAGATCAACTCCAGCATCAGCGGGGCTTATGTTTTTTCCAGCGGAAAGAACATGGGCACCTTCAAAGCCGTCGGTTTTCCGGAAGACGTAGGTGAATTCTACAGACTGGAGGAATATGAAGGCTACAGCTGGACTGCCCATGGAAGATATCCGACCAATACACCGGGCTGGTGGGGCGGGGCACATCCGTTTACGCTTCTGGATTATTCGGTTGTCCACAACGGTGAAATCTCCTCCTATGATGCCAACCGCCGATTCATAGAGATGTTCGGTTACAAATGTACGCTACAGACCGATACCGAAGTGATTACCTATATCCTGGACTACCTGGTCCGCAGGCAGGGCCTGACCCTGGAAGAGGCCACTAACGTCATCGCCGCACCGTTCTGGAGCACCATTGCAGGTGAGAAAGACCGGGAACTCAGCAAGAGGCACGCTTTTCTCAGGACAGTATTTCCGAGTCTTCTGATAACCGGGCCTTTCTCTATAATCCTTGGTTTCGATGGCGGACTTATGGCTCTGAACGATCGTCTGAAGCTCAGGTCCATGGTGGTCGGGGAGAAGGATGACAGGGTATTCATTGCCAGCGAGGAAGCTGCCATACGTACGATGGAACCTGATGCAGAGAACATCTGGGCCCCCAGAGGCGGAGAGCCTGTAGTTGTCAGGGTAGAAAAGGGGGTGGAGTAATGACGGTTGATTTCATCTATCCTGAATTCGAAGTAATCCGCAACGAGGCCAGATGCATCACCTGTCGTGTATGTGAGCGCCAATGTGCAAACGAAGTCCACCACTACAGTCCCGAGCGCGGGATTATGATGAGTGACGAGAGAAAGTGCGTGGACTGTCAGCGATGCGTATCGCTGTGTCCTACCAGAGCTCTGAAAATAGTCAAGAGCGACTGTGTGCTCAGAGAGAACGCAAACTGGCAGAATGACACGATCAAGGAGATATACAAGCAGGCATCAAGCGGCGGTGTTCTGCTTTCATCCAGGGGAACTCCGAAGCCGCGTCCGGTCTACTGGGACAGAATCCTCATCACTGCTTCACCGGTTACGAATCCGCCTATAGATCCTCTCCGAGAGCCGATGGAAACCCGGGTGACGCTGGGAAAGAAACCGGAAAAGATCAGTAGGGACGGAGATGGAAAGATCATCTGCGATATTCCTCCCCAGATAGAGCTTTCCATGCCTGTGATGTTTTCCGCAATGAGTTACGGTTCCATCAGTTACAACGCACATGCTTCACTTGCAAGAGCCGCAAGCCGATTGGGAATCCTGTACAACACAGGAGAGGGAGGTCTTCATGAAGATTTCTATCAGTACGGTGCCAACACGATAGTGCAGGTCGCAAGCGGTCGTTTCGGAGTGCATGATGACTATCTGGAGGCCGGAGCGGCCATAGAAATCAAGATGGGGCACGGTGCCAAACCCGGTATCGGCGGGCATCTGCCGGGAATGAAGATAGTCGGAGATATTTCCAGAACCAGGATGATTCCGGAAGGCTCCGATGCTATTTCACCGGCCCCGCATCATGACATCTATTCCATCGAGGACCTGAGACAGCTGGTCTTCTCCCTGAAGGAAGCCACGAAGTACGAAAAACCCGTGATAGTAAAGGTTGCTGCAGTACACAACATTGCGGCAATTGCAAGCGGTATAGCCAGAAGCGGTGCCGACATCATAGCCATCGACTGATTCAGGGGCGGCACCGGTGCAGCTCCTACGAGAATTTGGGAT
>JAGCUM010000194.1 GCA_017962865.1 Spirochaetales bacterium | reverse complement strand
TCGGACGAGAAGTCTCGGTCGAGCGCATGGAGGAAGCCTCATCCCACGCCATGGCAAGCGATTTCATCGGTGACTACGATGACAACTATCAGCATCAGGCTGCAATCCACGGGGCGACCTTCTCGGGCGGACAGAAGCAGAGGCTTCTGATTGCAAGGGCTCTGGCCGCAAAGCCGGAGGTCCTGATCCTTGACGACAGCTCCAGTGCCCTTGACTACAGGACCGACGCACAGCTTAGGAAAAACATCAGGGAAAACTACAGTGAATCCACTCTGGTCGTGATTGCCCAGAGGGTAAGCTCGATAATGGGCCTGGATCAGATAATAATGATGGACGAGGGACGGATCATCGGCATGGGAACCCATGAGCAGCTGCTGGCTTCAACGCCGCAGTACCGTGATATCTTCGAAACCCAGATGGGGGAGGTCTGACATGCCGCCGAGAAATTCCTTTGCCGAACACAAGCCTAAGGACGGAAAGAAGGCCCTCAGAAGGATTCTTTCCTATGTGAAGGAGTTCAGGCTGCTGATCCTGCTTGCCCTGATACTGAGCTTCGCTTCGAACATACTCTCTCTAATAGGACCGAGTCTTGCAGGAAAGGCCATCAATGAGGCCGCAGCCGGTGCAGGGAAGGTCGATGTCCGGAAGGTACTGTACTATGTGAAGTACATGCTGCTCTTCTATGTGTCCTCATCGCTGATTTCGCTGGGAATCAGCATCATGATGACCATGGTTGCCAAGTTCACTGCCCGCAAGCTGAGAAAGGCATGCTTCGAGAAAATCTCAAGGCTGCCGGTGTCCTTCTTCGACAGAAACCAGGCCGGAGACATCATCAGCAGGGTCAGTTATGACGTCGATGTTGTCTCCGCATCGATCCAGACCGATATAGTGGCAATAATGACAAGCTTTACCACAGTAATCGGTTCATTGATCATGATGCTGAGGATTTCACCGGCTCTTGCGGCTATTGTTCTTGTTACAATTCCTATCTCGGTATCTTACACGGTCTACATCAAGAAGAAAACAAGGCCGCTGTTCATCAAGAGGTCGAAGAGCTATGGCTTCATGAACGGTTTTGTGGAAGAGATGTTCTCCGGCGAGAAGACCATCCAGGCCTATGCCTATGAGGACAAGGTCTGCGAGAACTTCGCAAAGGTCAACGGAGAGGCAGCCCAGGCCTACTACAATGCAGACAGCCGCGGCGTGGCCATAGGCCCTTCCATGGGTATGATCAACAACATGTCGCTGGGTCTGATCGCGACATTGGGATCCTTTCTCTTCATGGCCGGCCGTGTCACGCTGGGTCAGATTTCATCCTTCATTCTCTATTCGCGCAAGTTCTCGGGCCCGATAAACGAGATCGCCAACATAATGAACGAAATCCTTTCCGCTCTTTCGGCATCAGAGAGAATCTTCAACCTGCTGGACGAGACCGAGGAGGTGAAGGACCTTGAGAATGCCGTGGAACTGACGGATGTGAAGGGCGATGTGCGCTTTGAGAACGTTTCCTTCGGCTATGAAAAGGACAAGACGATTCTGCACGATCTGAGCTTCCGTGCGGATGCAGGGCGCCTGATAGCGATAGTCGGCCCCACCGGCGCCGGCAAGACGACCATGATAAACCTGCTCATGCGCTTCTATGACTGCGACAGCGGGCAGATCCTCGTTGACGGACGCAATGAGCTTGAGTACACCAGGCCCAGCCTTCGTGCAGCCTATGCAATGGTTCTCCAGGATACCTGGCTCTTCCGTGGTACCGTGTACGAGAACATAGCCTACGGAGCCGAAAACGCTAGTCTCGATGATGTGGTCCGTGTTGCAAAGAAGGCCCGCATCCATCCGTTCATCATGAGGCTTCCCAACGGCTACGACACGGTCATCAGCGAAGACGGCGGCAACATATCCAAGGGCCAGAAACAGCTTCTGACCATCGCAAGGGCAATGCTATACGACTCCAAGATGCTGATTCTGGACGAGGCCACCAGCAATGTCGATACCTCTACCGAGCGCGAAATCCAAAGCGCCATGCTGGAGCTTATGAAGGGCAAGACCTGCTTCGTCATAGCCCACAGGCTGTCGACGATCCAGCATGCAGACAACATCCTGGTACTGGACCACGGCGATGTAGTGGAGCAGGGTACGCACCGCCAGCTTATGGACAGGAAGGGCTTCTACTACAGGCTCTACGCCTCGCAGTACGAGTAACTGCTTTACAGAGGCACTTTTTCTCAATAGAGTAAAATCATGGAACTCTGGGACATCTACGACATCAACAAGAACAAGACCGGAAGGACAATGGTCCGCAATGACTGGACCATGGCCGAGGGGGATTATTATCTCTCGGTCCTCGGTGCAGTGCACAGACCTGACGGTACCTTCCTGATCACACGCAGGGCCATGGACAAGGCCTGGGCTCCGGGTTGGTGGGAACTGCCCGGAGGCGGCGTAAAGGCCGGAGAGAGTTCCTTCGAGGCCGTCTGCAGGGAAGTCCTGGAGGAAACGGGGGTGGATGTCTCCAAGGCCGACGGCGGCTATCGCTTCTGCTACCACAGGGAAAACAAGGGCCAGAACTATATCGTTGACATCTACCGCTTCGAGATGGATATCTCCGAAAAGGACATCAGGCTCCAGAAGGATGAGGACATCGACGGGCGTTTTGCCACCGCAGACGAAATAAAAGCCCTGGCGGACCAGGGCATCTTCCTCCATTACGGAAGTATCAGTAAAGTCTTCGAAGATTAATTGACGTAGAAAAGAATGTCTCCGTAGGTCGGGAACGGCCAGTAGTGCTTGCCTACAAGCAGCTCCAGCTCATCGGCACTTTCCCTTACCGACTCCATCGCAGGCACGATGCACTGACGGCTGAAGTGTGCCAGTTCGGCACCGGAATGCTCTGCACTCTTTTCCACGATCGAGGTCAGCACTGCTGTTCTCTCGGAGAGCACATCGGTGAGCTCGCTTACCTTGGAAAGCAGGTTCCTTTCGGTTGAGCACTTGAGCTCAGGGATGGCAGTCTTCTTCTGATTGATGGCCTGAGCCAGGCTGGTAGCGTAGAAAGTAGCAGCTGGTATAATCTGCTGGGCTACCATATCCTGCATTGTCACTGCTTCGATATGGATTGTCTTCGAGTACTCCTCATTGAGGATCTCGAATCTGGAATACATCTCGACCGAGCTGAAAACACCGAATTCCTTGAAGAGGGAGATGTTCTTTTCGGCGACAAACGAGTCAAGTGCATCAGGTGTGGACCTGAGGTTCAGAAGACCTCGTTTTTCTGCTTCCTTGACCCACTGCTCGGAGTAGTTGTTTCCGTTGAATACTATCCTGCTGTGGGCATTGTAAGTATCCCTTACAAGGTTCAGGACTGCGCTTTCGAAGTCCTTTGCATCCTTGAGGATCTCATAGAAGAGCTTGAGCTCCTTGGCCACTATCGAGTTCAGTACGATGTTGGGTCCTGCAACCGAGAAGGATGAGCCGAGGGTTCTGAATTCGAACTTGTTTCCGGTAAATGCAAAGGGGCTTGTCCTGTTGCGGTCCGTCGTATCCTTGGAGAAGGACGGAAGCACATGTACGCCCAGCTCCATGCTCTTCTTGGCTGCTCCGCTGGCATCCTTTCCGGCAGCGATGGACTCCATGATCTCGGTAAGCTCGTCACCGAGGAACATTGACACGATTGCCGGAGGGGCCTCGTTTGCTCCCAGACGGTGGTCGTTGCCTGCGCTTGCTACCGAGACACGCAGAAGGTCCTGATACTCATCCACGGCCTTGATGACGGCTGAAAGGAAGAGCAGGAACCTGAGGTTTCCCTTGGGATTCTTTCCGGGATCCAGCAGGTTAATGCCGGTATCCGTGGAAATGGACCAGTTGTTGTGCTTTCCGCTTCCGTTGACCCCCTTGAAGGGCTTCTCATGGAGAAGACATACGAAGCCGTGGCGCTCGGCGACCTTCTTCATCATGTCCATGACTATCTGGTTGTGGTCGACCGCAATGTTGGCGGTTGCATAGACAGTGGCAAGCTCATGCTGGCAGGGGGCGACCTCGTTGTGCCTTGTCTTGGCGCTTACGCCGAGTCTCCACAGCTCCCTGTCAAGGTCCCTCATGTAGTCTGCGACGCGGGTCTTGATGGTTCCGTAGTAGTGGTCTTCCATCTCCTGACCCTTGGGAGCCCTTGCTCCGAAGAGGGTGCGGCCGGTGTAGATGAGGTCCTTGCGTCTCTCGAAGTCCGATTTGTTGATAAGGAAATATTCCTGCTCCGGTCCGACTGTCGTTATGACACGGGTAACATCCTCATCTCCGAAGAGACGGAGAATCTTGACTGCCTCGTCGCTGATTGCCTCCATGCTTCGCAGAAGCGGTGTCTTCTTGTCCAGAACCTCGCCTGTGTAAGAGCAGAAGACCGTCGGGATATAAAGGGTATCCTCCCTGATGAATGCATAGCTTGTCGGGTCCCATGCCGTGTAGCCGCGGGCCTCGAATGTTGCCCTCAGTCCGCCGGAAGGGAAGGATGAGCCGTCGGCCTCTCCCTTGATCAGGGCCTTTCCGGAGAATTCCAGGATTGCTCTTCCGCCGTCGGCAGGGGAGACGAAGGCTTCGTGCTTCTCCGCCGTGATTCCGGTCATCGGCTGGAACCAGTGGGTGTAGTGTGTGCATCCGTGCTCAAGAGCCCAGACCTTCATTGCGTTGGCAACGCTGTTTGCAACCGCAAGGTCGATGTCCCTGCCCTCGGAGACGGTCTGCCTGAGGGTCTTGTAAATGTCTTTGGGAAGCTTCTCCCTCATGACGGCATCGTTGAATACGAGACTTCCGAAATAATCAGTCACAGTTTCCATAACCAACCCTCCTTGTGTTTCTATGCACAGATATCATAGATTTATGCAGAATTTCTACTTTATTTGGGCCAAACCGTCAACTTGTTTGAAATAAAAACTGGAAATAAAGTATAATGAACGCAGTTCTGGAGGTCAGTATGGACAGCAAAACCCGCGACAGGATCATGACATTTGTGGAGGAGCAGCACGTAAGGTTCGTCAAACTTGCATTCTGCGATATCTTCGGACAGCTCAAGAACATCACCATCAGTTCGGAGTCTCTATCGAAGGCACTTGAGAAGGGAGTGGGCTTCAATGCCGCCTCAATCAGAGGTTTTCTGAACATCGATGATTCCGATCTTCTTCTCTTCCCGGATCCCGATCCCCTTACCATCCTCCCGTGGAGACCGACGGAGGCGCAGGTCGCCCGCTTCTTCTGTGAGATCCGTCATTCGGACGGAAGCCTGTTCGAAGGTGATGTCCGCTCCATGCTTAAAACCTACGAAAAATCGCTCATTAGTGAAAAAATAGACCTTCATGCAAGGACCGAGATTGAGTTCTATCTGTTCAAGAAGGATGCCGAGGGCAACCCCACGGACATCCCGATGGACCGTGCTTCCTACTTCGAGGCTGCCCCCATCGACAAGGGTGAGAACATAAGGCGCGAGATCTGCCTGAACATGGAGCAGATGGGAATCACCTATGTCGCAAGCCATCATGAGAAAGGCCCCGGCCAGAACGAGATCCGCTTCAGCCCGGCTCCGCTTCTCGATGCTGCGGACCATCTGGTTAAGTTCAAGGACATTGTGAAGATCACCGCAGACCGCATGGATCTGTTCGCATCGTTCTTGCCCAAGCCGCTGTTCAACGAAAACGGTTCGGGTCTTGCCATCAGCCTGTCGCTCGAAGGCGCAAAGGAAGCAGAAAGGGGACTGCTTGCCAGACAGATGACGGCAGGAATCCTCAGACGTATAGAAGAGATAACGCTCTTTTTGAATCCCATCGCCAATTCCTATGAGAGAATCGGAACCTTTGAGGCTCCGTCATCGGTGAACTACGGCCTGGGCAACGGAAACTACCTGATAAAGGCCCATCCCGAGGCAGCCAGAGTAAAGGTCAGGAGCGCTGACCCGTCTTGCAACCCGTATCTTGCCTGCCTGCTTCTGGCAGGAGCCGCAATGGAAGGCGTGCGGGAGAATCTCAACCCGGATGACTTCAACACAGGTGCAGCGCTTCCGGATACCATGAACGATGCAATCAAGAGCGCAGAGCAGTCAGGTTTCGTCCGCACGATGATTCCCAAGGTGCTGTTCGAGAAGTTCCTGCAGGCCAAGCGTGACGACTGGCTCGAGAGTTCGCTCTCAGGCGATCCGATGCTCAAGGTCAAGAACATGGAGTTCCCGGTCACATAACCCAAACATTTTCAAAAAAGGGTATTGCATTAATCTCCGAGGCATGGTATGTTTCTATTGACAGAAACGTTTCTCTATACAGAAACATCTGCAGACGATTTGGACCATACAGGAGGAAACACTATGGCAAACAAGGCAATCAAGGATATCCCTTACAAAATCTATCTTTCGGAGAGCGAGATTCCCTCCTCATGGTATAACGTGCGTGCGGATATGAAGAACAAACCGGCTCCGCTTCTCAATCCGGGAACACTCAAGCCCATGACAGCAGAGGAACTGGAGGCAGTTTTCTGCAAGGAACTTGTGAAGCAGGAACTCGACAACGATACCCGCTTTGTGGAGATACCCAAGGAAATCCAGGACTTCTATAGGATGTACAGGCCATCGCCGACGGTCAGAGCCTACTGTCTTGAGAAGGCCCTCGGAACCCCCGCACACATCTACTATAAGTTCGAGGGAAACAATACCTCCGGAAGCCACAAGCTCAATTCGGCAATCGCCCAGGCCTACTATGCAAAGAACCAGGGCCTGAAGGGTGTCACCACCGAGACCGGCGCAGGGCAGTGGGGAACAGCCCTCTCGATGAGCTGTGCATACCTCGGCCTTGATCTCAAGGTCTATATGGTAAAGATCAGCTACGAGCAGAAGCCCGGCCGCCGCGAGGTCATGAGAACCTACGGTGCAGAGGTCACTCCTTCACCGTCCAATACAACGGAAGCCGGCCGCAGGATCCTCGAGGCCTTCCCCGGAACCAACGGATCTCTGGGATGTGCAATCAGCGAGGCAGTCGAGTATGCAGTCACCCACGAGGGTTACCGCTATGTCCTCGGTTCGGTTCTCAACCAGGTTCTCCTGCACCAGAGTGTCATCGGACTTGAGGCAAAGGCAGCACTGGACAAGTACGGAATCAAGCCGGATATCATCATCGGCTGTGCAGGCGGCGGATCGAACCTCGGCGGACTGATTGCTCCGTTCATGGGTGAGAAACTCAGGGGCGAGGCTTACTATCAGATCATTGCAGTCGAACCGGCATCCTGCCCGTCATTCACCCGCGGCAAATATGCATATGACTTCTGCGATACCGGCTATGTCTGCCCGCTGGCAAAGATGTACACCCTCGGAAGCCAGTTCATGCCGTCCCCGAACCATGCAGGCGGCCTGAGATTCCACGGAATGTCCACCATCCTCTCACAGCTTTACGATGACGGCTACATGGAGGCCCGCTCGGTAGAGCAGACCAGGGTCTTCGAGGCAGCGGAGTTCTTCGCAAGGACAGAGGGAATTCTGCCAGCTCCGGAAAGCAGCCATGCAATCCGCGTAGCAATAGACGAGGCCCTCAAGTGCAAGGAAACCGGAGAGGCAAAGGATATCCTGTTCGGTCTCACCGGAACTGGTTACTTCGACCTTTCTGCTTACAAGAGCTTCAACGACGGAACGATGAGCGACCAGATCCCGACAGACGAGGATATCGCAGCATCCCTGGCAAAGCTCCCGAAGGTCTGAAAACAAAATCAAATCTGAGTTTTGTTGGCCGAGATAGCCGTTTAGACTATCCCGGCCATTTCTTTTATATGGAAAAAACATGAAACCTATTTACTTTAGTACGATAAAGTGCTAATGTGCTAGCAAGCTAAATCAGGGAGCATGATATGAACGGAATAGATCTGGATGTGGCCAATTTCTTCTTCAATGCTGTTCTGTCCCTCAAAACGGCAGAGGAGTGTCAGGCCTTCTTCAAGGATGTATGCACCATAAAGGAGCTTCAGGACCTTACCCAGAGGCTGCAGGTTGCCATGCTGTTGGACCAGGGCAGAAACTATCAGGAGATATCCAAGCAGACAAGCGTGTCTTCTGCTACAATCTCCCGCGTCAACAGATGCCTTGTCTACGGTGACGGCGGATACAGGACGGTGCTTGACCGCCTGAAGGAAGGGGAGGACTGAAATGAGCACGAAGATTGAACTCAAGGGAGAGGAGAAGGTCGTGATGACCCTCAGGTCCCTCTATACTTCCTACGGCTACAGACCGTACAAGATGAGCCGCTTCGAGGAGTACGACCTCTATGCAGGCAACAAGGACTTTCTGGTCTCGGGCAACGTCATCACATTCACCGATACCGACGGAAAGCTGATGGCCCTCAAGCCGGACGTAACACTTTCGATAGTCAAGAGCGTAAGGGATGTGCGCAATTCGGTTTCCCGCATCTGCTATGACGAGAATGTCTACAGGGTTTCCGACAGATCCGGAACCTTCAGGGAGATAATGCAGGCGGGTCTGGAATGCATCGGTGATGTAGGGCTTCTGGAGCTTGCAGAGGTAGCTGTTCTGGCGCAGAAGAGTCTTCAGAGCATATCCGAGAAGAGTGTGCTTACGATATCCCACATGGGAATAATAGAGGCATTTCTTGAAGGTATTTCCTCTGCAGAGGTAGCTGAAGAGGCCATCGCTGCATTGTCTTCGCGCAATGCTCAGGCAATTCTTTCCCTGGCAGCGAAAGCACCGGATTCTGCAGACAGCCTCGAGAGCCTTGCCCGGCTCTGCAGCATGACCGGGTCCAACGACGAGGTCCTCTTGGAGCTTGAGCGCATGGGTGCCGACGGTCCTTCCCTGAAGGAGCTGAAAGC
>JAGCUM010000193.1 GCA_017962865.1 Spirochaetales bacterium | reverse complement strand
GTCCGCTGCATGAAAGATAATCCAGATCCCACTTCCTGCATGAAAGCTCAAGCTTTCCGATAGCCTGAGTGGCATCAGTGTGCATAAAAGCACCGTACTTATGTGCAATCCGGGATATTGTTTCAATAGGCTGGATGGTTCCGGTCTCGTTATTTCCGGTCATGACCGATACCAGCACAACATCCGAACCCATGAGCTTCTCAAGCTCGTCCACCTTCACAGTACCGTCGGATGACACGGGAGCCTGATCCACATGGATGCCGCACTTTCTCAGATACTTTACGGTTTCCATTATCGAGGGATGCTCGATCGTGGTGGTCACTATCCTGCCGCTTCCGCGCTTCTCGATAAGGGATTTCGCTATCATGAAGACCGTGTTGTTGGCTTCCGAGGCTCCGCTTGTGAAGGTTATCTCCGAACTGTCGCAATCCAGCAGTTCGGCAATGTTGTCACGGGCCTGCTCGACCAGCCTCTGGGCCTCGCGACCGAAGGTATGCATGCTGGAAGCATTGCCGTAGACGACACTCTGGGCCTCGGAAACTGCGTTCAGAACCTCGGGTGCCATCTGTGTCGTGGCATTATTATCAAGATATATTAATCTTCCCATTTTCTAATCCTACGAGTGAAAGTTATAACTGAAAACGGATAACGTCAAGGTCTTACGGTTTGTTATCTCTAACTAACTTGAGAAACCAGTGTCCAACCCCCGCCGGGAGCCAGTACGGACACCTCTGCCTTGAAGCCGAAAATGTGCTCGTAATCCTCCAGTTTGGCTTTGTAAAGCTCAACGGAGGACTCTTCCATGACAAGAAGCACATAGGCGCTGATTCCGTTGAAAAGGACCCCTGCACCATAGCAGAGCGGCACTTCCGATGCTCTTTTGACCATCCAGTCCATTTCCGGACAGGAAAGCTCCAGATCATCACGGATCATCTTGCCTATTCTTCCCAGGCTCCTGCCGATCTGGATGCAGTCTTTTCTCTCGAATGCCTTCTGCATTCCTACTGCAGCCATACTGTCTTCCAGAACCGCGGAACAAAGCCTTCTGGTTTCTTCATCGACGGGTATCATGCGGTCACGCAGTTCAGAAATCGGAAAATCCCTGATCGGGAAATGAGGGGCTCTGTCCCTGAGAAGCCTGAATGCAGCGGAAGCCTGCTCGTGTCTGTGTCTGATTTCGTCCCTCATTGCCTCGGGCGGAATCCTGCAGTCCACCATCAGCATGCGCTGTTTGCTCTCGGGGAACGGATCTTCAATTTCCGTGTATGACATTGTTCCGAGGTCGAACAGAAGGAACTTCCCCTCCTCGGCATCCATCATGGTCTTTATGGTACTGTACTTGGTGTTCTCCGAACAGAACATGGTACATACTTTGAAGCAGAGCAAGGCCAACTGATCATCGGAAATCTTCAGATTCATTGCCTTGCGCAGAGCCAGGCTCAATCCCACGCTGATTGCAGCAGAGAGCAAGGGACCGTCACTCTTCAGGACTTCTCCTTCCAGGACAACCTCGAAGGCCCCGGGTTTGATGCCTTCCTCCATCAGGTTGTAGTAAACCCCTTTTACGCTGTTGCACCACTTGTCTTCCTTGCGGAACTTGATGTTGGAAAGCGAAAACTTCTTTCTGTCTCCGGTGAAGCTGTTGCAGACATGAACCTGGGTATCAGGACTGTCGGAAAGTCTGACGGTAAGGCTCTGGCTGTTGGCGAAGCATAGAACATTTCCCTGGCAGTGCTGTGAAAACTCCCCCATTACGGTAGAGACGCCTGGAACTCTAACAATGACTTCAACCACCTATCCCGATACCCCTCACTGAAATCTTAAAGCACAGAACTCAATATTGCAAATAAAATAAAAAGGCCCACAGCCGTGCTGTGGACCTCTCCAGACCGTTTGATCTGTTACTTGGACTGCATCCCGTAGCGCTTGTTGAATCTCTCGACTCTTCCTGTCGAGTCAACCAGCTTCTGGGTGCCTGTAAAGAACGGGTGACAAGCGGAGCAAATTTCAACCGTGAGGTTCTTTGCTGTTGTCTTTGTCCTGATGACATTTCCGCATGAGCACTTGATCTCAGTAAGCTCATACTTCGGGTGGATTCCATTCTTCATTTCTGTCCTCCGTTTTCCGTCTGCTGGTGTTGTGCAGCAGACCGCAAGAGTTAATAAGCCGTCTCCGTTTTAGAGCATGGGAACGGTCCCCATGTTCATGGAACGCAAGAACGCCTCATTATTCTTGGTTTTACGCATTTTGTCAATGAGGAACTCAGTCATCTCAAGATCCTCAAGGTCATTGATCGCATTTCTCAGTACCCAGATGCGTGCAGCCTCATCCTTGGACAGTATCAGGTCTTCACGTCTGGTGCCGCTCTTCTTGATGTTGATGGCGGGGTAAAGTCTTCTGTCGGCCATTCTCCTGTCCAGAACTATCTCGCTGTTGCCGGTTCCCTTGAACTCTTCGAAGATGACTTCATCCATTCTGGAACCTGTCTCGATGAGGGCAGATGCGATGATGGTAAGCGATCCGCCGTTCTCGATGTTTCTTGCTGCACCGAAGAACCTCTTGGGCTTGTGAAGTGCATTGGAATCAACACCACCGGAGAGGATCTTTCCGCTTGCGGGCACAGTCTGGTTGTAGGCTCTTGCAAGACGGGTTATCGAATCCAGGAGAATCACGACATCCTTGCCGTGCTCGACAAGGCGCTTTGCCTTCTCGATGACCATCTCGGCGACCGTGACATGGCGTGTGGCCTGCTCGTCGAACGTGGATGCAATGACCTCTCCGCGAACATTACGCCTCATGTCCGTGACTTCCTCAGGTCTCTCATCGACAAGCAATACCATGAGCTTGATCTCGGGATGGTTGGTGGTGATGGAGTTGGCAATCTGCTGCAGGAGGATGGTCTTTCCGGTCCTCGGAGGAGCAGTGATGAGAGCTCTCTGACCTTTTCCGATGGGACAGAACAGATTGATGATTCTCATCGAGACATCATTGTCGGTCCTCTCGGTCTCGAGGTTGATCCTCTGGTCGGGATAGAGCGGAATCAGATTGTCGAAGCTCGTGCGGGTCTTGGCTACGATGGGAGCGTCTCCGTTGACGGTTGCGATCTTTGCGATTGCGAAGAACCTCTCGTTGTCCTTCGGGGTTCTCATCATGCCTTCGATGGTGTCTCCGGTCTTGAGATTCAGGAACTTGATGATGGCCGGCGAGACATAGACATCCTCGGGGCCAGAGAGGTAGCTGTTGAGCGGTGAACGCAGGAATCCGTAGCCGTCGCTGAGGATCTCCAGCGTACCCGTGGCATAGATGACGCCTCCGTTGCGGCTGAAGGTCTTCAGAAGCTCGACGATGACTTCCTGCTTCTTGTACTCCAGATAATCATCTACGGAAGTCCCTGCCATCTCTGCAAGGCGCTCCTTAAGCTCGTCCGCAGGTCTTGTGACGAGGTCTCCGATTATGATCCTGTGGTTCAGGTGGTCGGCATATTCCTCGTCTGTTATGGAAATCTCTTCCATGGTCAGAGCTTTCTTCTGATTGTTCCTCTGCTGCTGTTCCTGCTTTCCGTTGTTATTGTTGAACTGCTTGTCGAAATTGCGGTTCTTGTTCTTCTGGTTGCGCTGGTTGCGGTTGAAACGGTGGTCATTCTGCTGACCTTCACCGGCCTGCTCCTCGGCCTTCTGTTCTGCTGCCGGAGTCTCCTTTGCTGCAGTCTCGCCCTACTCGGATTCAGCCTTGTCGGGTTCGGCTGCCCCGGCTTTCGCCTTGGCGTACTCGGTCTTATCGGTATCGGCCTTCTGCTCTTTCTTCTGCTTGGGCGGTCTGCCTCTGCGTTTCTTGGAAGAATCTTCCGATGTGTTTTCTGCGGGAGCCTCGACCTGAACCGGGGTTTCGGATTTCATCTCGGCGGGCTTTTCGGCGGGTTTCTCCTCCGATGTCTTGGGCTCGGCATCCTTTGCAGGCTGGACTTTGACCGTTTTCTTTGCTACGGGTTTTCTCTTGATTACGAGTTTCTTTGCTACCTGTGTGGCCTCTTCGGTCACAGTTGCGTTTTCGTTATCCATTCAATTGCTCCAAATACGCCCAATACGGGCTTGCGGGTAAAAACTTGGTAAAAAACTATGATTTTCTATGGGATTTGGAACCATCGGGTTCCTTATTGTTGACGAGTGAATAATATACCCGGCTGGGTGCTGTGTCAAGAATTGGTCTTGGCAGCACCCTTTTTTGCAATCAGCTCGCGGATCTTGCGGCTTGCCACGATGGCAAATCCGATGGCCAGCAGGGCATAGGAAACATAGACGCAGATGTCGGCGCTGATGTCCACGGTCCTTGTGTAGAAGGTCGTTCCGTATGTCTTTCCGCTGTAGATGGGCACGTCCCAGAGCTTGAAGCCCATCTTGAAGGGCTCCATCTCTCCCTGGATCTTGCCGTCCGGGGTAATGAGGCATGTAAGACCGCTGTTGGTGCTTCTGAGCATGGTGCGTCTGGTCTCGACACATCTGAAGACTGCCATGACGGCGTGCTGGCGCTCTGCGGCCTCGGAACCGGACCAGGAGTCGTCTGTCATGTTGACGATCAGGTCCGCACCGTTAGCGACGAAGCCGGCACAGATGTCGCCGAAGACATCCTCATAACAGATGGGCGTCGAGAATGTGATTCCGTTGGATGTCTCGAAGACAACGCTCTCGGTACCCTTCTCCCACCAGTGGTAGTCGTTGGCTTTCAGGAGATTGTAGAGCCACGGCATCTGCTTCTGATACGGGAAGTGCTCCGTAAACGGCACAAGGTGCTGCTTGAGGTAAGTCTGCTTTATGGTATTGTCATCGAAGAGGATGACCGACTTGTAGTCCATCTTGTTCCAGGTGCCCTCTTCGTCATAAGGCGGAAGGCTCTCATCGGCTATGACGCTGGACGGGTTACCGGTAAGAAGCGGCAGTCCAAGCTCCGAGCCGAAGCGGACGAAGTCATCGACAAGTCCCTGGATCTTTCTCAGGTAATCGAAGGTATCGCCCTCGTCATTACCCGTGTACGGATAGTTGGTGTACCAGTTCACGGACGGTACGAATGCCGTCTCCGACCAGACCACCATGTCCGGGTTCTGGAGCATGGCTTCAAGACTCATCTTAGACAGATTGATGAAGTTACGCTTGTACGTATCGTAGCCGCCCTTCCAGGAATCGGCATTGTGCTGTACCGTGGCGACCTTGAAGGAGTTGTCCTTCTCGGCCTTGGACCAGAAGGACAACCTGACGATGCCATAGACAATCTGACCGATCAGGAGAACTGCGAACAGGATTACCGTAACCTTGTGGAACAGGACATGCTTCCACAGACCCTCGGAACGCTCTGCGGTGGTCTTGCTGTAATGATCGCAGAGCCAGTTGCCCAGAAATGCCTGAGGCAGGACCAGCATGAAGGTCAGACCCCAGATTCCGAAGAGATCGGCAACCTGGATAAGAACCCTGTAGTTGTACAGGGCATATGCTATCGAACCATAGGGATAGCCTGCGAACCAGTTCTGTGAAAGATATGCATAGGCAACCCAAACGATAGCCTGGAATACATGTGTCAGCCTTCCTTTCAGTATAAACCCCAGCCAGCGGTCCATCGCTTTGAGAGCAAGGAACAGCAAGAGCATCTCTGCGCCCTTGATGACGGTGACTATGAGGATGGCAAACGGATGGAAGGTCGTGAGCCAGTAATTGAATATGCTGTAGTAAACGAAGCCGTACAGGAATCCGTATGCACCGACAAGGCGCCAGGAGGTGTTTCTGATTACGGCGAACACCGGGATGAGGACAAAGAATGCCAGAAACCCGAACCCCGTCTTGGACATGAAGGACGGATGGGCCAGTGAGAATACCAGTGTGGAGATTAACAACAGAGCAACCTCAGAGCATACTGTTCTGAGGTTGCGCCTGCGTAGAACCTTCTCGTTTACGCAAAATGGACTTTTCATGTATGTGTGTCCGAATCAGTTTTCCTGACGAAGGTCCCAGACGAGGTCCTTCAGCTCCTTGCCGGGGCGGAAGACTGCAACACCGTGGGTGTCAACTGCAACCAGATCACCGGTTTTGGGATTGCGGGCCTTTTCTCTGCCCTTGCGTGTTCTGACCTCGAATGTTCCGAATCCGCGGAGCTCGATGATCTTCTCTTCCTTGAGACCGGCCTTGACTTCCTCGAAGAACTCATCGACGATCTGGTGGATATCACTTCTGTTAATGCCGAGCTTGTCATGAAGATGCTCAATGATGACGGCTTTGGTAAGTTTTGTCTTTTCCATTGCTTTACCCCGATTACTCTATTGTTCAAGCCATCTTGTTGAACTTGATGTTCATTCTGGACTTCTTTCTGTCAGATGTGTTGTGATGGATTGTGCCCTTGTTGACTGCGCTGTCCATAAGCTTGAAGGAAAGCTTCATTGCCTTCTCAGCGGCCTCTTTGTCTCCAGCCTCAACAGCTGCATCAAAAGCCTTGATTGCTGTGCGGAACTGACTCTTTGTCTCGCGATTGCGGAGTCTTCTGGCCTTATTCTGACGATCTCTCTTGTCTGCGGAACGATTCACTGTTACCTCCAACTATCTTTAACAAGATAAAATAATTATTTCAAAAAATACCGTCGCTGGAAAACCGCGACGTCTACAAACCATATCACAGTCCTTAAAACTGGTCAATACAACACTTTAAGGAACTTCGCACTTATTTGCTCAATTGGAGAGGAACTCCTCCTGGAACTGCTGCGAAACCTCCCATCGGGCACTGTCGAAGTTGTATGAAAGCTCGTCCCTCGGTATCTGGAACTGCCTTCCCTCCGGCCCCGAGACCGTCATCTTATGCGACAGGATATTGATCTCAGTAACCTTGAAGAGGTCTCCGCCGATCTTGATGCGGCTTCCTTCCGCGGGATAGGCCTGCTTTTCTTCCATATAGAAATCGTATTCGTAGCTCAGGCAGCACAGGAGTCTTCCGCACGGTCCCGAAATCTTCATGGAATTGAGCGAGAGATTCTGCTCCTTGGCCATTTTGATTGTAACCGGCTTGAGCTTGTCGGACACGCAATGGCAGCAGAAATCACGCCCGCACACAGCAAGTCCGCCCAGAACCCTGGACTCATCCCTGACACCGATCTGTCTCAGCTCGATCCTCATGCGGAACACCGATACCAGATCCTTGACGAGATCCCTGAAGTCGACCCTGTCCTCGGCCGTGAAG
>JAGCUM010000192.1 GCA_017962865.1 Spirochaetales bacterium | reverse complement strand
GTGTCAGAGAGTTAAGACGCAGTCTCTTGCCATCGATTACCGGTTCCTTGAGGGTCCAGAGAAGCACCGGGACATCCGCAAAGGCATCGAGGACCGCCGAACAGTAGGCGGCATTGGCAAACGTGATGTTCTGAAGGACAATCAGATCAGGCTGAATATCAGAAAGGAAGGCCTTCAGATCCGCAATCGAGAGAAGCATCTTGTCGGGACAGACGGCCTCATCGGCAAAAAGAGAGCGCATCAGGACGCAGGACTTTCTGAACTGGTCCCCTGCCACCTCGAGATCGAACGTGGGCACGCCGATCGGAACATAAACGAACTGCACTTGTTTTTCCCTCCGAAAAAAGAGAGTCGCCCATCCATTGTACCACTTTTTCCGGTTAAATCCATTGATTAACTAAATATTACAAAGAGAAGATACAATAGTAACTGTAAGGGACTATTCGCGGGTATGGAGCTCCACACCCTGCTTTGCCATATCATTCTTGATGGAAGTCTTGTTCTCGTACATGCGGGAATCGGCAAGTCTTATTGCATCATCGATTGAAGTCTCGGAATTGACCATGGCATAGCCGAAGGAGCAGATGTAGGAAGTCTGTTTGAGGTCCTCACGCATATGGACGATGATCGACCTGATGTCGAACTCGCTTGTGTTGCGGCAGATTACCATGAACTCATCACCGCCGACACGGTAGGCAGTGCAGTTCTGGGGGCAGTTCCTGCGGAATACTCCGGAAACCATCTCCAGCGCCATATCGCCGGCCTCATGGCCCAGGTTGTCGTTGAGGTACTTGAGTTCGTTCATGTCGATGGAAATCACACCGGTGATATTCTGGGACTCCATCACCATGTCCTGATAGAAGCTCTGACGGTTGGGAAGCGAAGTAAGGGGATCCATCTTGGCCATATGGATGTAGACAAGCACATAGTAAAGCAGGATGGATGAGGTGAAGATCGCACTGTAATCCTTATATCCGTCAAAGTAGAAGTAAAGGAACATCCCAACCAGCGCACCCAGGACTATGTAGCGTGAAGCAGCCTGGTTCATCCTGGAATAGCTGCGGAAGTACCTCACGTTCTGTACGAAGAAGACTACTACATAGAAGAGGAACAGCGCGTACGGCAAATAACCGAGCGGACCGCGTGCGAAGTGGTTGTCCTCATGGTACCATGCAACGAGATGTGTCCACTGCGAGAAGAAGAACAACGGGAGGCTTACCAGCCAGGGAAGGACAAGAAGCCAGCTGCGTCTGGGTGTTCCGCTTGTCTCCGTAAGAAGCGTCAGAATCATGAGAACCAACGGATAAAGGGAATACAGACATGCAGTCAGCATCGGTCTGAGCAGGCTGAGCTTTTCAAAAGACTGGGTCCATCTCTCCAGATCGAAGATAGCTGATTCAAGAAGGAGAAGGACTACTACGACTATAGTCAGCTTCTTCATCCTCTCCGAAAGGTGCGCACTCACACCGAGGATGACCATAAGGCCTATCAGCTCATAGATCATGGAATAGTTTTCAAGGATATAGTTGATGATACCCATACGTTTAACCCGAATATAATGATTACACCATTTTCCGGGTTTTTTCTACCCTTTTTTCTGACAAGGCTGTCTTTGACTATAACAGTGATAGCGTGCATAATGGAAATATCGAAACGGAGGACCTTATGGCATACACAGAGTATTACGCACCCACCCATGTTTATTTCGGAAAGGAAACAGAGTACCTTGCAGGAACAGTCCTGAAGGAGAAAGGCGCCAAGAAGGTCCTTCTCCATTACGGCTCGGGCTCCGCAGAGAAGAGCGGTCTTCTGGGCATAGTACGCAAATCCCTGCAGGAAAACGGAATTCCTTTCGTCGAGCTCGGGGGCGTAAAACCCAATCCAAGGCTCAGCCTCGCCCGTAAGGGAATCGAGATCTGCAAGAACCAGAACATCGACTTCATCCTTGCTGTCGGCGGAGGCTCGGTTCTCGACAGCTCCAAGTGCATCGCCTACGGAACGGTGTATGACGGAGATGTATGGGATTTCTACTGCGGAAAGAAGATGCCTCAGGATCGTCTTCCGATGGGAGCAATCCTCACACTGTCCGCAACGGGAAGCGAGATGAGCAACTCAAGCGTCATCACCAACGACGAGGTCACCCCCAACGACAAGTTCGGCTGCAACACAAACCTTGGCCGCCCGGTGTTCGCACTCCTGAACCCGGCTCTCACCTACTCCGTCTCGAAGTATCAGACCGGAAGCGGAAGCACTGACATCATGATGCACACCATCGAGAGATTCTTCCACAACGGACCGGAGCTTGACTTCACGGACCAGATAGCCGCAAGCCTCCTCAAGACAGTCATAAAGAACACTATGATAGCTCTGGAGAAGCCCGATGACTACGATGCAAGGGCAAACCTCATGTGGGCGGGCTCCCTTTCACACAACGGCCTCACCAACGTGGGATTCGAATCGATCGGAGACTGGGCATGCCACAGGCTGGAGCACGAGCTTTCTGCCATCTACGACGTGGCCCACGGTGCAGGTCTTTCTGCAATCTGGAGCTCATGGGCAAGATACGTCAAGTACGTGGATCCTTCACGCTTTGCAAAGCTCGGAAAGCTGGTATTCGGAATTGAGGATGCCGATGCCGACAAGGCAGCGGATCAGACCATCGCCGCATTCGAGAAGACCTTCTCCGATTTCGGAATGCCCGTCCGGATCAGCGGACTCGGAATCGATGCAACCGACGATGTGTGCAGGATGCTTGCAGAGAAGGCTTCGCTCAAGGGCGCAAAGACCCTCGGAAACTTCAGGATTCTCGAGACCGAGGATATGTATCAGATTTTCAAGGCAGCCAGATAACCGTCAGATAATACAGGTTGCTATGTACTGCTCGCCGCCGGGAACTGGCAGACCGGGGTCGCTGACCTCGATCGAGACGTCGATGCCGCACTCTTTTGCCGCAAGTTCGAAGTGACAGATGGCTATGCCCATATCGATCTTCTGGATGTCCCAACCGTCCCCGGAGACGTAGCCTTTGCCGCTCTTCTCATAGAAATGGATCTTGTTACCGCAGACAAGTAGGCGCCACGGCTGTTTATTGACTGCCGACGGTGCCAATCTGACGGCCTCGAGAATAATTGAAAGATTGCCTGCACTGTCCTCATTAAGGGGTTTTTCGAACGAATTATCAAAGAACAGGCTACCGAAAGCGGATCTGACATCAGCCCGAACTCCCTTTCTCATCAGGGTTTCCCTGAGTGACATCTTCTTTGCAGGATATCCCAACGGGCTGATACAGGGCATGACCTCGTCCGAGGAAACCTCCATCGCCTTCTCGAAGGCATCGCGGTTCATCGTACCTGCTATCCATGTGGTTCCGATTCCCAAAGACTGTGCATACAGCACTACCTTCTCGAAGGAGTATCCGAAAGCCTCCTCGGCATGCGCAACGCGCGGCATCTTGCCGGCGATGAAGATATCTGTACCGACAATCACTGGGCTTGAGAGGCCGTTTGCCTTTGCATCAAGGATCTTCCATGTTATGGGGATACCGTACGGATTTTCGGTCTTTGCCGCAAAATCCAGAATCTTCTCGGCATCTTCCTGACTGAGGGCGTTTCCGTCGAATGTGCGGACACTCCTCCTGCTGCGTATGATTTCAAATGTATTCATCCCACCACTCCTTCAGCGTTGCTGAATAATCCTATTTGTCGAATTCTATTGAACGGAGGAAGGCCTTGGTGCGCTCTTCCTTCGGGTTTGCGAAGAATTCTTTAGAGGGTCCTGCCTCGACTATGTGCCCGCCTTCGATGAAGATCACCTTGCTGGAGACGTTTCTCGCAAAGCTCATCTCATGGGTTACAACCAGCATGGTCATGCCCTCTTCAGCAAGCTGACGCATGACATTCAGGACCTCGCCGATCAGTTCCGGGTCAAGGGCGCTCGTGGGCTCATCGAAGAAGATTATCTCAGGCTTCGAGGCAAGGGCACGGGCTATGGCCACGCGCTGCTGCTGACCGCCCGAGAGCTGGGACGGATAGCTGGAGAGCTTGTCGGCCATACCGACCTTCTCGAGCATCTGCTTTGCAATCTCGACGGCATCCTTCTTCTTCATTCCTGCACCGGCTGTAAGCCCCAGGGTGACGTTGTCCAGCACGGTCTTGTTGAGAAAGAGGTTGTAGTTCTGGAATACAAACGCAGTTTTCTTTCTGAGCTCGGCGATATCGGCCTTGGTTGCCTTGCTGAGGTCGAACTCCCTGCCATCGAAAACCATGGTCCCGTCGTCGGCCTTCTCAAGGAAGTTCAGACATCTGAGCAGCGTTGTCTTGCCGCTGCCGCTGGGACCGAGAATAGCGACTACATCGCTCTTTTCCACGTCAAAACTGATACCGTCCAGAACCTGGAGGCCATCGAAGCCTTTCTTTACATCTCGGATTTCAAGCATCATGAGTTCTTCCCTCCATAGCTGGACAGGCGCTTTTCTCCCCTGCGCTGCAGGAACGTGAGGAACGTGCAGAACAGCAGGTAGATCAGGGCGACCTCGAGATAAAGGCCAAGCGACTCGTAGACTCGGCCGTTGATGACCTGCGCCTGGCGGAACATCTCCATGACGGAGATCGTGGCGGCCATGGAAGTCTCCTTGAGCATCGAGATCATCGAATTGCCCAGGGCCGGGAATGCGGTGCGGAAGGC
>JAGCUM010000191.1 GCA_017962865.1 Spirochaetales bacterium | reverse complement strand
ATTGATCTCATAGAAATCCAGGCCGTTTTCGGAGCAGACGCGCGCATGCTCCTCTATTGTCCTGAACTCAATCAGCGACGGCATTCCGTATTTCATGCTTCGTTCCCCCTGTTGCAGAATCTGGACCAGACCTGCAGAACCGCTGCCTGGGTCTTGGCGTCGGGGATTTTCCCGTCATAGATCATCTGCACCACATCCCTGATGGGAATCATCTCGATGTTGATGTTCTCATCCTCATCCAGTTCACGTTCTCTGCCGAAGGATAGCCCTCTGGCAAAGAAAAGATGGATGGTCTCCGTCGAATAGGCGCACACCGGCCAAAACGGACACAGATATGTGATTTCGGAAGCAGTGATGCCGGTCTCCTCATGGAGCTCCCTCTTTACGGCGTCTATGAGGTTCTCGCCCTCGAAGTTGAGCTTTCCCGCAGGGATTTCGAGGGTCTCGGCCCTGAAGGGATAGCGGAACTGGTGCTCGATGACTATCTTTCCGTCATCGTCCATGGCAACGACTGCTACTGCCTGGACATGCTTTATGTACTCCCTGACAATCTGCTTTCCGTTGGGGAGCATAACATTGTCTTTGTACAGCTTGATCAGATTCCCGTCGTAGATGAGAGCAGAATCGAGCTGCTTCTCCTCGAGGTTCATTTTCTTGAATTCGGCTTCCATTTGAGCTCCAAAAAAAGGCTGCCACGATATTTCGCAACAGCCTTGTATGACAATATGTAAAATATCAGCCCTTTCTGGACTCGAACACGGCAGCTCCGCCGAGGAAGTACTTGGAAAGAGTGAAGAACAGGATGAACATCGGAATCGATGCCAAAAAAGCACAGGCCATCAGGGCTCCCTCATCCGTCTGCTTCTCTTCTGCGAAGCTTGAGATGTAGAGCGGCAGGGTCTTGAGCTTCTCTGCCTGGGCACACAGCATCGGCCACAGGAGGTTGTCCCACTGGTTTCTGAAGGACAGGATTCCCAATGTTGCGATAACCGGTGTTGAGTTGGGAAGAACGATCCTGAGGAAGATTCCGAACTCCCTGAGACCATCGACACGTGAGGCATCGAGGAACTCGCTCGGGAATGTGAGAAGATACTGTCTCATCTGGAACACACCGAAGGCACTGATTGCAAACGGTATGATCAGACCCGGCAGCGTATTCATTATTCCCAGACTTCTGGAAACCAGGTACAGGGGAATCATGATTGCTTCGAACGGAATCATCATGGTGCTCATGATTGCCATGAAGACGACGTTTCTGCCCTTGAAGTGGAACTTTGCAAGGCCGTAGCCGCAGAGAGCCGAGAAGAAGACCGTCGTGACGGAACATGTGATGGCAACGATCAGCGAGTTGAGCATTGCAGTGAAGAAGATGTTGTTGTAGTTGTTTCCTCTGACTGCCTTCACGAAGTTGGTCAGGAATGTCCTGGACGAAGATGTGAAGTAATCCTTGCTGGGGAGCCACTTGAACGGCATTGCGAGAATCTGCTTTGCATCCATGAAGGAAGCGCAGAACATGAAAACGATGGGAACGATGGTGAAGATGACCAACAGTGCAAGCACTACATAGGTTATGACCTCACCTGCCTTGACTTTACCTACAAACTGGTTATTCATGCCGCACCCCCATCAATACTCAACATCCTCACCGCCTCTCTGGGCCTTGAACTGGAACAAGGTCAGGATGAGCATGATGAAGAACAGGATGATAGACATGGCACTTGCCCTGCCAAGATATCCGCCCGTACGGATACCGGTGAAGTAGATGTTCATGGTGATGACATCGATCGGCTTTCTGGCAGTTCCGCCCTGGACGAACATGTACTGCGTACTGAACGTCTTCAGACACTGCAGCATGGACATGATGGATACCAGCATGATTGTGGGTCTGAGAAGAGGAAGAGTGATCTTCCAGAATGTATGCCAGCGGTTGGAACCGTCGACGATGGCTGCCTCATAGATTGTCGGCGGGATGGAAGCAAGACCTGTGATGAACAGGATGGTGAAGTATCCCATATGCTTCCAGAAGTACACTATGATGGTCGAGGCCATCAGCATACCGTTGTCGGTCAGCCATTTGTAGTCCTTTCCGCTCGTGAACATGATCGTGTTCGAAAGCTGGTTGATCAGTCCGGTCGGCTGGAACATGATTCTCCAGATCGTTGCGGCAACAACCGAGGAAAGAACAGCGGGAATATAGTATGAAAGCTCGAAGAACTTTGCGTGTCCGGGCTTTCTGAGCTGCATGATCAGTACCGAAAGCAGAAGGGAGATGATGACCATGGGGATGAAGCATCCCAGGGTGAACAGTCCTGTTGCCCTCAGTGAGTTGAGCAGGGAGAAACCTCCGTTGCTCTGTGTGAAGAGATATTTGTAGTTTTCGAATCCTACGAAGCTCCATGTCTTCCCTACGGCCTTGCGGTTCGTAAGGCTGGTTATGAAGGCGTTGATGATAGGATAGAAACTGAACATGGCAAAGAAGAGCAGACAGGGAATCGTAAAGGCAAAGCCGTAACGGGCCTGTTTTCTCTCAATGCTGTATTTTTTGACTTTGGTACTCATGAAAAAGTCCTTAATAACTTTAAACAATAAATCGATGGGTCACCGAAGTGGCCCATCGATATTCGCAACGAGAATCAGACTCAGTCGTTGAGCAGCTCGAGAACGTTCTTCTGGAGCTCCTTGTATGCGTCTGCCGGGTCAACACCCTGAAGCATGACGTTGTTGATTGCTGTATCGATCTGTGTCTGGATGGAAGCAGCATTCTTTCCGTAATAGGTGATTGTTGCTCTTGCGAAGTCAGCCTTGAAGACATCCGAATACGGCATGCTCTTGTAGACATCTCCGTTCATGAGAGACTCGAGCGGCTGGATCAGACCGACCTTTGTGAGGTACTCCTCAGCATGGCCCGGTGTGAGCAGGAAGTACTTGATGAGCTCCCAGCCCCAGTACTGCTGTGCTTCTGTAGCATCGGCATTGACATGATAGTAGTGTCCGTAGTACTTGGCGGCGATATCCTTTCCTCCCTCGAAGACGGGGAACGGAACGACCATCCACTCTCCGCTGTTGTAGAAGTCCGGGTTCTCAGCTGCGATTCTGGCTTCCTGATAGAGACCGGTGTTTGCCATTGCAACGTCCAGGTTGTGCTTGTTGAAGAGCTTTCTGGGTGCTGTGAGGGTTGAGTTTCCGAGGTTCTCTCCGCTGGGTCCCCAGTTCTTCATGAATGTGAGAGCCTTGATCCATGCTTCCTCGTTCACACAGCCTTCTGTCTCGGAGAGAGATCCGCCGAGCTGCTCGACCATCGGAACGAAGTAGATGAGAGAATAGGAATATCTGAAGTCGAAACCTCTTCTGGTGATGATGTCACCGTCTCTGAGGACGATCTTCTTGGAAACCTCGACCATGTCTTCCCATGTCTTGGGGTAGTCTTTCTCGGGATCCAGACCTGCGAGGCGGAAGACTTCCTTGTCGAGGAAGATACACCAGTTGGTCAGCTCGAGAGGAAGACCGTAGAAATCACCGTCCATGTAGACAGCATCGATCATGCCTGCTGCATAGTGAGCGCGCATATCATCGGCATTCTTGAATCCGACGACTTCATAGTCAACCGGAGCGACAAGGCCGGCCTCGATGTAGGCGTGTGCGTTCTCAATCGGCAGGTTCCAGACTGTGGGGCCGTTTCCGGCTGCGTAAGAAGTCTGAATGCCCTGGCGCAGCGGCTCTGCTGCGAAACGTGCAACTTCGATTGTTACATTCGGATGAAGGGCCTTGAACTCCTCGAGATACTGATTCTCGAGAACGTTACGGCTTGTGTCCTCATGTGTCCAGAAAACGATTGTAACTGGAGCATTCTTGTCGAATGATTCCTTCTTGGTCTCCTCGCCACCCTGAGCAAAGATGGGAGCGATCAGAGCAAGAACCAAAAGCATTGCGATAAATACTTTCTTCATGTTTTTCTCCTTTTAGCGCATAGGGGGAATCCCCTCTACCATTCAGTAAACGTAATTATAAGGCCGTTTCTTTCATAAAACAACCAAAAAGTTACTTGTGCTCGGCCTCGAATTTCTTCAGGAATTCCACCAGAGCAACCACTCCTTCCTTGGGCATTGCATTGTAGATCGATGCCCTCAGACCGCCTACGCTCTTGTGGCCCTTGAGGTTGTCGTAACCTGCTGCCTTGGTGGCTGCAACCACCTCTGCATCAAGCTCCGCGCTCTCTGTGACGAACGGGATGTTCATCAGCGAGCGATCCTGCGGGACAACCGTTCCCTTGAACATCTTGCTCTGGTCCAGGAAGTCGTAGAATACCTTTGCCTTGTCGATGTTGATCTTCTCCATCGCTGCCAGTCCGCCGAGGGACTTGAGGTACTTGAAGACCTTGCCGCAGCAGTAGATTGCCCAGCAGTTCGGGGTGTTGTACATGCTTCCGTTGTCGGCATGGGTCTTGTACTGCAGGTAGATGGGCAGGTTCGTCAGGTCATCGCGGATGAGGTCCTCACGGATGATTACTACAACCATTCCGGCAGGTCCGACGTTCTTCTGAACACCTGCATAAATCAGACCGTAGTCCGAAACGTTGCATGGCCTTGAAAGGAACATCGAGCTCTGGTCCGAGACAAGGATATGGCCCTTTGTGTTCGGCAGCTTGTTCCATGTTACGCCGTGGATGGTCTCGTTCTCGCAGATGTAGACGTAATCGGTATCCTCGGGGATGTCCAGATCGGAGCAATCGGGGATGTAGGTGTAGTTCTTGTCCTTCGAGGAAGCGGCGACGATCACCTCACCGACCTTCTTTGCCTCTGCGATGGCCTTCTTGGACCATGCGCCGGTCTCGACGTAGACGGCCTTGCCGTTCTTCATGAGGTTCATCGGAATCATGGAGAACTGGAGCGTTGCACCGCCCTGGATGAACAGGACCTTGTAGTTGTCGGGAATGTTCATGAGCTCCCTGAGGTCCTTCTCTGCATCATCGATGATCTGCTGGTAGACCTTGGAACGGTGGCTCATCTCCATGACACACATTCCGCTTCCGCGGTAGTTCATCATCTCATCGCGAATCTCTTCCAGAACAGGCTCCGGCATCATAGCTGGACCTGCAGAAAAATTGAACACACGACCGTATTTCATATGTACCTCCACATATATTACTTCAGTGTCTTTACCTAAGCTTACACCTCGTGGCTCCGATGTGCAATAAAATTCAACTTACACCACTCTTCTTTAGATTTCCGCAAAAACGAGACCGGATTATTGAGCAATTCCGCAATACGGGCCTAAAGTTACACCCCATGGGTTTATTCATTCCGCAATAAGGAATATACTCCTCCTCGGAGAAGCGGATGAGCACACTGAGAATAGGCAGACGAAGGGATATGGACATGACACAGGGACCCATCATGTCCCAGCTTGTCAGCTTCGCCCTACCGCTTCTTTTCGGCAGCATTTTCCAGCAGCTCTACAACACGGTCGACACCTGGGTAGTGGGCAATTTCGTGGGAAAGAACTCCTTCTCCGCCGTCGGCACGCTGTCGTCGGTCACAAACCTGGTCATCAGCTTCTTCTTGGGCTTCTCCAGCGGTGCCAGCGTCATAATCTCCCACTACTTCGGGGCAAAGGATGAAGAAAACGTCAACCGCACCACCCATACCTTCGTAGCAGTCACGCTCATAATGTGCGTAGTCCTGACGATACTGGGAATAGCACTCATCCCGCTTGTGCTCATGATAATGAAATCCCCGGCAGAGGTCGCAGCCGAGCAGAGAATCTACCTTCTGATCTACTTCAGCGGCCTTTCGGGACTGCTCATCTACAACATGGGCTCGGCAATCCTCAGGGCCATAGGCGATTCCACCCATCCTTTCATGTTCCTTGTGGTATCGGCCTCCCTGAACATCGTCCTGGACCTGGTCTTCGTCATCGTGTTCCACATGGGCACGGCCGGTGTTGCCTATGCGACGATAATTGCCCAGATGATATCGGCCATCCTGGTGATGTTCGTCCTCTTCAGGACAAGTACCAGCGTACGGGTCAACGTCAGAAAGCTCAGGATCTACGGCTACATCCTCAAGAAGATCTTCAGAGTCGGCCTTCCCTCGGCTCTGCAGATGTCCATAACATGTTTTTCCAACATCTTCGTGCAGTCCTACATAAACCAGTTCGGAGCCGATGTCATGGGAGGCTGGACGGCCTACATCAAGGTCGACCAGCTGGTTCTGCTGCCCATGCAGAGCATCGCGTTGGCAACCCAGACCTTCGTCGGACAGAACCTCGGCCTGATGCAGACCGAGCGCGCACGCAAGGGTGTAAAAGTTTCTCTTTACATTTCGCTCGTCTCGACGGCAGTACTCATCGCCGCAGTCATTCCCCTTGCGAAGTTCATCGTGGAAATCTTCGTCGGAACCGCAGAGACGGGTGTAATCCATTACGGAACCATGTTCCTCACCTATCTGACTCTGGCCTACCTCCTGCCCTGCTTCAACCAGATCTACGGCGGAGCCCTCAGAGGAGCCGGCAAGTCCAGCATCCCCATGATTGCCATGCTGGGATCGTTTGTGTTCTTCAGACAGATCTACCTCTTCATAGTGGCCAACTACATCAGCAACACCATCCTTCCGATTGCCATGGGTTATCCTGCCGGATGGTTGGTCTGCAGCGTGTCCCTGGCAATTGCCTACAAGAACTGCTTCACCGACGAGAAGATAAAAAAGAGTGCCCTCGATTGAGAGCACTCGCTTGAAAAATAACCTGATAATTAATTATTCGGCTATCGTAAGAGTTACGGGCTCGGTCCAGGTATTGCCT
>JAGCUM010000190.1 GCA_017962865.1 Spirochaetales bacterium | reverse complement strand
GTAGAGCTTTCCTTCCTGGATTGTGAACTCCATATCCTGCATATCGTGATAGTGCTTCTCAAGAGTCTCTCTGATCTTGCAAAGCTGATCGTAGACATCGGGATTGACCTTGCAAAGGGTCTCGATTGACTGCGGTGTTCTGATACCGGCGACAACGTCCTCACCCTGGGCGTTCATGAGATACTCGCCGTAGAAGTGGTTGTCTCCTGTGGCCGGGTCACGTGTGAATGCAACACCGGTTCCGGAGGTCTCACCCATGTTACCGAAGACCATGCACTGGACGTTGACGGCTGTTCCGAGAAGTCCGCGGATGTCGTTCATCTGTCTGTACTTGATGGCTCTGGCGTTGTTCCATGAGCGGAAAACTGCATTGATGGCCTTGAAAAGCTGATCGTATGGATCGACGGGGAACTCCTCACCTGTTGATCTCTTGTAGATTCTCTTGTATCTCTTTACGAGATTCTGGAGCATGGCTGTTGTAAGCTCATAGTCGTATGTGAGGCCTTCCTCATCCTTGACATCCTGGATTGCTTCCTCGAACTTGTCGTGGGGAACGCCCATGACGACATCACCGAACATCTGGATGAAACGTCTGTAGCTGTCCCATGCGAAACGCTCGTTGCCTGTCTTCTGGATCAGGGCATCGACCGAATCCGGATTGAGACCGAGGTTGAGAACCGTGTCCATCATACCGGGCATCGACTGTGCTGCACCGCTTCTGACTGATACCAGAAGAGGATTCTTGTTGTCGCCGAGCTTTGCACCCATGGTGCTCTCGAGCTGCTTGAGGTTCATGAGAACCTCTTCCTTCATGCCCTGGGGATACTCTCCGTTGTGCTTGGAGAAGTAGTCACAGGCTTCTGTGCTGATTGTAAATCCCGGAGGAACCGGAAGACCGATGTTTGTCATCTCTGCGAGGTTTGCACCCTTTCCACCCAAAAGATCCTTCATGCCGGAAGTGCCTTCGGCTTTACCGTTGCCGAAGAAGTAAACCCATTTGGTAACTTTCTTTGCCATTTCCATATTCCTTATTAATAAGATTTCTGATTAACAAGACGATTTTGCACAAACGTTACAGTTCTGTCAACCACAAACGGTATTTTATACCTATAATTACTTGATTGACAAACAAAAAAAGCCGAAATTCCTCAAAATTCCGGCTATTTCTCAAACGTTTACGTTTAATAATTCTCAAATCATGCGATGTAGGCTTTCAACTCCTTGACTTCCTGATTCTCTGCAAGGGCTGTAAGAACCTTCTTCTCGATCTGGCGGATGCGCTCTTTTGTGAGATGATAAATCTCTCCGACTTCCTTGAGGCTCATTGCATCGCGGTTGTCCAAACCGAAGCGAAGTTTGATGATTCCCCTCTCCTTCTCGGAAAGAGTATCAAGGATCCTGCTTACGGATGTCTTGAGGGCCTCTGACATCACAACCTCATCCGGTCTCGGCTTATCACACTCGATGAAGTCACCGTAACTTGTATCTTCACCGGCACTTACCGGAGCATCAAGGCTTGATACATCCCTGGCGATCTGCATGATCTCAAGCACGTCGCTTCTGTCCATGCCGCACTCGCGGGCAATATCGTCCAGCGAGACATCATCCATGCCGCTCTTTTCGAGATTAGTCTTGGCCTGCAGGATCTGGATGAGGTCTGCGCTCTTGTTCATCGGAAGCCTTATCATGCGTGACTTCTCACCGATGGCCTTGAGGATAGACTGTCTGATCCACCAGACTGCGTAGCTGATGAAGTGATAGCCTTTCTCCGGCTCGAATTTGTCGATTGCAGTAAGCAGTCCGATATTGCCTTCACTGATCAGATCGATGAGAGGAAGGCCTCTGTTCTGATACTGCTTGGCGATACTGACTACAAAGCGCAGGTTACCGTTGACCAGGCGCTCACGTGCATAGGAGTCGCCTGCCTTGGCCTTAAGCGCAAGCTCATATTCCTCTTCTCTTGTGATGAGAGGAATCTTCTCGATGTCCCTGAGGTAGAGGGTGAGAGCTGAATTCTCGTGTGTGGTTGCGTTGATGTTTGCCATAGGTTAACTCCTGTATAAACAAACAAGCAAGGTCTGTGCCAATGAGAAATCTGTTATATCTAATTATTTATGAATCAAATAGTTAAATAGTGGAACGAGATGGCTTTACCAATCAAAACAGTACCTATAAACAGCAAAATATGTGTCACTTTGACACAGTCTTGACGGTATCGTTCTTATTTGTGGCGTTTTGACCCATTGAGGGGCTGAAATAGTAGATTTTCTGGTGGAAGAAGGTGCATTTTTCGTCAAAGGGATCCACCGGGAAGTCAATGCGTATGGTCTTGAACCATTGGTCAACATTGGAGATGGGGCCGAACTGGGATGATTCGATTTCGGGCTTGAGGTTCTGCCAGGTATCGCGGATAAGGTCGTGGACCATGTCACCTTCGGGGGCTGAGACCTCCATGTTGCGCTTTGAAATCAGGTATGAACACATCTGTATGCTGTAGAAGCGTTTCCAAAGCGGGTCTTCGTCGTTGTCTTTTGCTCTGGTCAGGAAGCAGTCGCAGAGTGTGAGCAAGGCATCGCGCATGGTCTTCATGCACCTTATCACATCTTTGTCCATACCAGAGCTACAGTCCATAGTTTTTCCCTCAACAACAGCTAAGATAATAACGGATTGCGAAATCGGAAAGACAAAGAGGGAAAAAACTTAAGCAATAATATGGAAAACATGCTAAACTTCATTTATGCCTAACGAAAATGTACCAGAAAAAGCCAAGAAAGCGAAAAAACAGGCTGTATTGCAGAAACGCCCCAATGCGTTTCTCTATTTTCTCGGAGCCAGGGTCTATGCTCCACTGATGTGCAGAAGAAAGTTCAATCTCGTCTCAAGCGGCGAACGGGTAAAAGGACCTGCCCTGATCATCAGCAACCATACATCCAATCATGACTACAAGTTCATAGGATGTGCTGTAAAGCCTGCTCGCATTTCGTTTCTTGTTACCTATCATTTCTTTACGTTCAAGAAACTTGCTTTCTGGCTTAAGGCAATCGGCGCAATCCCCAAATACCAGTTCACTACCGATCTCGAGGCTATGCGTAAGATACAGTACGTTGTCCAGAAGCAGAAAGGAACCGTCTACATTGCGCCGGAAGGTACGGTTTATGCCAGCGGACATCTCGGCTTCATCTCCCCTGCCATAGCCAAGATGGTCAGGTTCCTCAAAGTACCCGTCTATGCCTGTAAGATCGAGGGTGCCGGACTCGGTAACGCAAAGTGGTCCACCCACACCCACAGAGGCAAGGTAAGTATCCAGACTCACAAGATAATCGATGCCGAAGAGACGACTTCTCTTTCCCGCGACGAAATCATGGACAGAATCATAACTGCCCTCACCTACACCGAATTCGAGTACCAGAAGCGTGAGCATGTGCTTGTCGAAGGCTCCGACAAGGCTCTGGGCTTCGAGACCATGTTCTACAAGTGTCCCTGCTGCGGTTCCGAGTTCAAGCTCATAACCGTTGGCAATGATGTCAAATGCACTGAATGCGGAACGACTGCTACCTTCAGGGATGACTTCACTTTCAGTTGGAATACCGAGAAGCAGTATTTCGAGAACTACAGCCAGTGGTATGACTGGCAGTATGAACAAATGCTGGAGGAAGTAAAGAAGCCCGATTTCAAGCTTGAGGACGAGGTCGATTATGAGATAGACGAGCCCGGTGTAGACCAGTACGTCAAGGTAGGTCACGGAACAATGACCTTCAGCCATGACGGATGGGATTACAAGGGAACATACCGCGACCGCGAGTTCGAGGAGCACGATGACCCGCGTTCGGTCTTCCTTGCCACCCTCACTGTCGGAAAGCATTTCCAGCTGCCCAACAGAGACGGTCATTCAAGGGCCTATGCCCCTACCAACCCGCTTACCTCAATGAAGTGGCATCTGGCTTCGAGAGTAATGTCCGAGCTTCTTCAGAATCAGTGATTATTCTTCCTTCCCGGTCTCTTTGAGCTTGGCAAGCTTTGCCATGTAGGAGGGAATCTCTATGTTCTGTGGGCAATGCTCGACGCAGGTTCCGCATCCTACGCAGCAGGAAGGCATCTTGTCCTCGGCAAAATCCTTCAGATAACCGTTGCTCCAGCCACCGTCATACTTGTAATCGTTATAGACCTTCAGGAGGCTTGGAATATCCAGCTGCATCGGGCAGTTAGGCGTACAGTATCTGCATGCAGTACAAGGAACTGTAAATCCGGCTTTGAACCTGTGGGCAACATCAATGATGTAATCGCTCTGCTCCTTGGAAAGGGCATTTTCCTTCTCGAAGGTCTTCAGGTTATCCTCAACCTGCTCCATGGTACTCATGCCGCTGAGCATCGTAAGTACATTGTCGTGGGTCATCAGCCACCTGAAAGCCCAGGACGATACCGACCAGGTCGGCTGGGCCTTTTTCAGCTCTTCATCAAGCTGAGGGGTAAGGCTCGAAAGACGACCTCCGCGGACGGATTCCATGACAACTACCGGTATGTTGCGCTCCGTGAGGATATTGTATTCCTCTTCGGCTGTTGAGAACTCCCAGTCAAGATAGTTCATCTGGATCTGTGCAAAATCCCACTTATGCGCATCTGCAAAACGCCTGAGGGTATCGGGCCGGGCATGGGACGAGAATCCGAAATAAGTGATCTTGCCCTCTTTCTTCATCTGCTCGAAATACTCGATGCAACCGCAGGACAGATAGTCTTCGATGTTCCTCTCGGTCATGCAGTGAAGAAGATAGAAATCGATACGGTCTGTCTGAAGCCTTTCGAGCTGCTCTGCGAAAACGGCCTTGTAGTCCGGATTTGCCCTGAAATTGAACTTGGTTGCAAGATAATAGCTATCTCGGGGATAGCGCTTCATTGCCTCGCCGACGCAGCGCTCGGAATCACCGTTCTGATATACATAGGCGGTATCGAAGTAGTTTACACCGCCCTTGATTGCGGCATCGATCATTCTTGCGGACTCACTGTAATCAAGCGGGAAATTGCCCTTCTCTCCTGTAAGAGACGGTAGCCTCATATTGCCCATTCCGAGTCTTGAAACCTTGATATTCTTGAAATCACTGTAGATCATGCCGTCCTCCGATAATCCCATTATAATTCATGCAAATGCAATAAAAAAGCCACCGGGTGTAACAACCCGATGGCTAGATGCCGGCAAAAGCAGATTATTTTGCCTTACCCTGATTGGCAACTGCTGCCATCTTGGCGGCAAGAGCTTCCTGGTCGCCCAGGTAGTACTTCTTGGTTACCTTGAAGTTGTCATCGAACTCATAGACAAGAGGAACTCCGGTCGGAATGTTGACGCCGAGGATCTCTTCCTTGCTCATGTTGTCGAAATACTTCACAAGGGCTCTGAGGGAGTTTCCGTGAGCAGCGATGATGACGCGCTTTCCGGCTTTCATATCCTTCTTGATGACGTTCTCGAAGTAAGGAACTACTCTCTCGATTGTTGTCTCAAGGCTCTCGGTAAGCGGGAGCTCCTTGGGATCGACAGATGCATAGATGGCCTGGTTGGCAGGATTTCTGTCATCGTCTGCCTCAAGCATCGGCGGCTTGACATCGAAGGATCTTCTCCAGATCTTGACCTGATCCTCGCCGTACTTCTCGGCGGTCTCAGACTTGTTGAGGCCCTGGAGAGCACCGTAATGTCTCTCATTGAGCTTCCAAGTCTTTGTGACAGGCAGCCATACGCGGTCCATTTCGTCAAGGATGTGGTTAAGGGTATGGATTGCCCTCTTCAGATAGGATGTGTAGCACACATC
>JAGCUM010000189.1 GCA_017962865.1 Spirochaetales bacterium | reverse complement strand
CCTGGGAATCCTCGGTGTACACGACCGTGCGGCTGGCCAGATCGGGATAGGTGCGCACGATGTAGTCATCGATAGCCTTGCAGGTCTCTATGAGCCTCTTCTGCTCGAAATCTACGATTGTCTTGTGCACGGGGACGATTCCCGTTCCGTATGAAGGCTGAGCCGGAAGTCCCTTGGGGGCATGCTCGTTCAGAAAGAGTGCGTTCTGGGTTGCGGCCTTCAGGACTGCATCCGCTGCAGATCTGGAATACTCTGCCATTGAGGAGAATCCGTAGACTCCGTTCTTGCAGACTCTGGCATTGACTCCCCTTGTCTCGCTTCTTACATTGCCCACCAGGTTGCCCTGGAGGAAAACGACTCTGCGGTTGCGGTTTTCCTGCCCTCTCAGTACGGTCTGTACCCCGTCTGCGAAAAGGCTTTTCTTTGCTTTCAAGATATCATTCAACATTTGTTTCTCCTGTTGATAACCTACTCATGCGGCTTTTCGGCCGCTTAATTCAAAATAATAACATCTTTTCGTTTAGTCTACAAACAACCTATAATCGAATTATGAAAGTATTCGCACACAGAGGCTTCTCGGGTGCCTATCCCGAAAACACAATGCTGGCATTCCGCAAGGCCATCGAGGCCGGTGCAGACGGAATCGAACTCGACATCCACGAAAGCAGCGACGGCAAACTGGTCATCATCCACGACGAAAGCCTGATCCGCACGACGGGGGTCGACAGGCTTGTGTCAGACCTCACCCTCAGAGAACTGGTCCGCATCAACGCCGCCAAAACCAAGGACGATGCCTTCGAGACCCCGATTCCCTCCTTCGAGGAGTTCTGTACTTTCATGGCAGAAAACGGCTCATTCATCACGAATGTGGAAATAAAAACCAACAACACGTGGTATCAGGACATCGAAAAAAAAGCCATCGACATGGTCAGGTCCTTCGGACTGCAGGACAGGATCATCTTCTCGTCCTTCAACTGGATTTCGGTGATGCGCGCAAAGCAGCTGGCCCCGGAAATCGAGTGCGGTTTCCTCTATGAGGACCAAAAACATCTGCATCTGGCCCCGCAGGCCCTGGAGGCAGGCATCCAGTATCTGCATCCGGATTATGCCCTGCTGGATGACGATACGGTTGCAGAGTGCAGAAGATGCAACATCGGTCTGAATGTATGGACCGTCAACACAGAGGAACGGATGAAACAGCTGATGGCCTGGGACGTGAACACCGTCATCACGAACTATCCGGATATGTGTCTCAGGCTTCTGGGACGCTGAGTTCTACAGTACAATCCCCTTTTCTGCGGGCTCGGGATCCTGAATCACCGACTCGACTGCATCGAACAGGGATTCCTTGTCGTACTCCCAGTCTATCTCGATGTAGAATGTGCCGTTTTCCAGGCAGTCTTCCTTGAAGTCCGCGCTGCAGCGTACCAGGCGCTCGACATCAAGGACATCGTTCTCCCTCTTCTCGACCGCCCTGCTGTACTTCTCGATCTCGTCCATGTGGCTGCGGATGTACGATTCGCTCATGACGATGAAGACCGCACGGATATCCTTCACCTGCTCTGACGAGAAGCTTTCCTTCCATTCCACGGGAATGTAGCAGCCTTCCAGGATCAGTTTGCGTCCCGATGCGACTGCCTGCTTTATGATTTCGGCAACGAACGGCCACATCCGGTGGCGCATCTGAACATCGTCCATATTCTCACACCCGTCTATCCGGGCTTTCTGGAAGGCATTCTTTAGAAAGTCCAGGGAGATGCACTCCCATCCATGTCTGCCGACAAGATTTTTTGCGACCATCGTCTTTCCGACATGAGAGCTTCCGCCTATCAATATGACCATACGCTTCTCCCTGCTTTGTTTTCCATTCCCATTCTGATGCTTTGTGCCTTATAATTCAACCATGGACCACATAGACGAGCTCTTCGCACTTGCCACGGAGTGTGCAAGGTACAACAGAGGCTTCTCAATTGCAACGATAACAGGCGCTCAGGGACGCACTCCGCGCAAGGACGGCCGCATGCTTGTCCTGCCAAGCGGCAGAACCTGCGGCACGGTCGGAGGAGGAGCGGCAGAACGTGAGGTCGTTGCACTTGCCGTCGAGGCAATGAAAGCCGGCAAAGGCCGCAGGGTCCAGATCCAGGTCAGGGAGTACGGGATGCTTGATGTCTTCATTGATGTGCCCATCCGCGGGCGCAAGGCTGTGATATTCGGCACGGGCCACATTGCAAAATCAGTTGCCGATGTCCTGTTTCATATAGGTTTCGAAGTTTTTTTCATTGATGATTACGCAGTAGAACATGGTTTTTCATGTCCCGCAAACATGACTCTTCTTTCATCAGACAAGCTTCAGAGCATAGCTATAGACAACAAGACGGCAATAATCTTCTCCAATCCGCAGGACAGGGACAAATACATAGAAGAGGTTCTGGCAACCGAAAGCCCCTACATCGGGGTTCTTTCCTCCAAACTCAGACCCACCATCGACAATCCGCGCATCCGCCAGCCCATCGGCCTGGATATCGGAGCAGAAACTCCGGAAGAGATTGCCGTAAGCATAGCCGCCCAGATCCTGGCCGTCTTCAACGGTAAAAAGTAAGCCTGAAGAGCTTCAAAATAAACCCTCCAGGCTTATAAGTAAGCCTGAGAACCCTTTTCTGAAGG
The DNA here is from genome assembly GCA_017962865.1 of Spirochaetales bacterium. The sequence continues at coordinate 5,796 of JAGCUM010000189.1, read as the reverse complement.
CTCTCAGGCTGCTTTATCGGAATCTTTATCAGAATCTTCCTCCGGGTCCTCCTCCGGGGAATCCGCTGGGTCCGCCCTGGAATCCACCCATTCCTCCGGGACCGCCCATTCCGCCTGATTGTGTATTGGAAACAGTCACCGTCGATGCATTCCCGCCTGAGACGGACACATCGCCGTAGTAGATCGTGCCGTTGAAGCTGTCATCGGCCTTGATAGTTGCACCGCTGACAAGGATTGCGCTTCCGCTTGCAAGTTCACCCGATCCGAGCATCAGGCTGTTGCCGTATCTGTAGCCAGCAGGAACCTTGAATGCAAGGACCACCTTTCCATCCTGGATCAGGGCATAGCTTGTTCCTGCAGATGCATTACTCGTACTTGCTGTATAGGCCGTGGTTCCGGATGCCTGCGGGACATTGCTCTGGCCTCCGCCCATGGAGATGATTATTCCTCCCGTGTACTGGAAGCGTGCATTGCTGTTGCAGTCAAGACCCGTCTCAGGCTGGCCCGAACCCATTGCTATCAGAGCACCGCCGGAGATATAGAGTGCACCCTGGTTCTCTGTGGCGCCGGCATCGATGGCATCGTTGTCAGAAGCGTATGCGTAGATCAGGCCTCCGCTGATGTAGAGTGAATTGGATGCGTTGATGCAGTCGTCCGTCGAATTGATGACTATCGTACCGCCGGTGATGTACATGTTGTTCTTAGCCTCGATGCCTTCCGGGCTGACTCCGTCATCGGAATTCCTGGAATCCTCCCTGATTGCATGCAGCGTGGTTACCGTTATATCTCCGCCGTTGATGTAGACGTTCGGAACGGGATAGTTTGCAGATGATGCGGGTACTCCGTCATCCCCGTCATAGCCTGCGGAGATTGCCTTTCCCTGTGTCACCACGGTCAGCTTTCCTCCGTCGATTACAATCCAGCCCATGCCAGCCGAGAGGGACTCGTCGATGCCCTCGCTCTCATCGTATCCGTCTACCTTGATGCCCTTGGCCTCGTAGTAGGTATCGGAATTGTTTCCGTAGACAGTGAGGTTTCCGTCAAGCATCACGAATCCGAGGTATGCCTTGATTCCGGTTCCCTTGGTCTCCTCCACCACGGGGTTTTCGCTGTCATCGGTATTTGTATAGAAAGTCTTCTCAGCTACTGTGACGGTGATGTTGCCGTTCAGGATGCACAGCACGCTGTCACAGGCGATTCCGTTCTTGGAGTTCGCAGTTACCGAGAGGCTGCCCGTTCCGTCCAGGATCAGGTCCGCTGCGGATTTCAGCACATTCTTGTCCTCGCTGTTGATTAGGGTCTCGAGGGAGTTCTCCCCTTCAAGCACGACATAAGAGACGGAGGAATTCTTGATGTTGATGGCCCTGTCTGCGCTGGTGAGATTCAGGTTGTCCAGCGTAACCTTCACGGCCTGGCCGTTGCCGTCGATGACGACCTTGAAGGAATCATTGGTACCAGTAAGCCTGATGCTGATTGCGCTGTCGGTGTTGTTGACCAGATTTATGCTTGTATCCGCATTCTTTGCCTTGGTCTTGTCCGTGACCGCTCCGGTATCCACCGGGGAAGTTCCGACCCAGGATTTCGCCTCCACGTCGTATACGTATTCGGTTCCGAAATCATAGTTCTGCCATGAGGTGTAGTCCGATTCCTCATAGGTCGACGGATAGAGGTTCTCTCCGTCAAGCTCAACCGAAATCCCGTTGCTGTATGTCGTTGTATTGGAATATGTAGTGTTGCCTGTCCCCGAAGCCGATTCAGGGGAGCCGGTCGCAAAGATATCCATCGTACAGGACACCAGAAAGATTATCGAAAAAAGAAAAATCGCTATTCCGTGTCTTTGTTTGCTTGCCATATTCGGCCTCCTTGCCTTTGTTTGCCTTGAGTTTAGCAAACTTTTTCCGAACCGTGTTACATCTTCACGATTTCTTCACACATACTTCACTTTTCTTCACAGAAAAAAAGACACAATATTGATAAAAATGTCGCCAAACCGTGGTCTGTTTCGTATGTAGTTAAAGAAAAGACCAAGGAGGCAACTGTGAGGAAATAACAGGAGTGCTCATAAGCATGAAGCACGTGTTCGACAGATGCAAGAGATGCGGCTATACGAAAAACGAATCCTATTGGAGAGTCTGATTCAATCTAGAAAGCCCTTACCGGACGGATCCTGTGCGCATAGTCACGCGTTCCGTAGGACTGCTGTCCGCTACCGTAGAACTGCTGCCTCCAGGCATATTCCGCGCTGAAATCCGTCTCGCTGGAAGACCAGTAGGAATCTTCATCGAAATCACCGAGATCCTCTTTGCACAGGTTTATGTACAGCAGGTTCAGTTCGTCCTTGCTGGGAAGAAACCAGTCGTCGAAACCATTGAATACAAGATCGAAGCAGACCTTGGCGGCATAAACCACCTTTTTCGCCCCCATGGTATAGTAGGTTTTATCCCCCATTGCCTTCACCAACAGCTCGGTATTCTTCTTTCCGGTTCCGATCTCCGTACCCGTAAGTTCTTCAGCCTTACTGTAGTTGCCCAATGTCTCTTTTCCGTTCACGAACATGTTGTTGCTGCTGGCATCATTCCTGTAGTAACCGAAGACCTGATAATAGTCATCGCTATAGTATTCGTCGAACGTCAGGTCCAAAGAGGGAACCCCATCCACCAGCCAGACGTCCGCAGGGGCCGCTTCCAGATATCTCCACCCATCTGAGTACTCTCCCTTGTCATAGAAGATTATACCTCCGGCAGGACCTTCATCTCCGATTGCATAATCAACTGCGCACAGCGATGCGCACATGAACAACAGAACACAGAACAACAATACAGCTTTTTTCATTACTACAACCCTTTTCAAAACAAAACGCCACGACCTGAGCCGTGGCGCACTGAATCATCAATTATCAATCAACCGGCCATTTGGGGAAAGTATGGATCTCCTGGACCTCGAAAATCACATATTCTTTTCCCTGGACAAGCCATGTATGCTTCAGACAGATATTGTAGAAATCTTCTGAGTCTGCTATGTAATAGAGTTCTCCGGCGTATCTGTAGATTGAACACTGTAATCCGGCCACGACTTCCGTGCGGCTCAGTTTCTCGTATTTGCCGTTATACTCACTCAGCAGCATCGGAGTATACGGTTTTACAAGATCGGAGTAATGGTAGAATATACCGCCTGCATAAGTTGCATTGTAACCACCGCTCTGTGCATATTCATCAGAGAAAATATCTTCCCCTTCATACACCCAGTACACGACTGCATCATGCCAGTTTCTGGAGCCGTCCTCATCGTGATAGACTCCGGTGCTGGGGCCGTACCATGCGTCGGAATAGGCATCGGACTCATAATAGATGTAGTCGGAAACAACATGCTCATAAGGATCTTCGAACTGGACTCCGGGTCTTCTGTCCAAGGCTATCATATCGTACTGCGACTCCTGTCCGTACTGTGCGGGCAATTCGTCCCATCTCTTTGCCCAGACCTGATCGGCTTCACTGCTTCCGCCATGGATCAATCCATACTCATAGAAGTAGGAAGCTCCTCCTTCCTTGACCCCTACTCCGCCCTGAGGCTCTTCAATCAGAACATAGTAATCCATTCCTTCAAGTGCAAGTGCAATTTCCTGGGCGGTATGCGCCGGCAAGGAAGCCGTGCCCATTGTCCACTCGTCGCCTTGACCCGGATCCTGGCCCGGATTATATCCCCCGCCCTGACCTTCCTGGCCACCCTGACCACCTTGACCGCTGTTGTTGCCGTTCTCGTCCAGAGCCTGGATTTCCTGCAGGCACTGATTGGCCTTCAAGTTGTTGGGAGTACCTTGGCCGAAGGAGATTGAATTGTATCTTCCGTCCGTGATTGTCAGGGAACCGTTCGAAAGGTAGACCTCCAGCGACACCTGTGCGGTGGCATTGAAAGATCCCGAAACGGTTACTTCTGCGTCAAAGCTCACCCACTGTCCCTTCGGATTGGAGAATTTCACATTGGAAATGACAACTCTTATATGATCGCCGTCAAAAGTACCTTCCACGGTCAATCCCGTTGCTGAAGCATTGGAGATGGAAAAATCCTGACTGTACTGATTGTACATGGCTACCGTTGAGTTTCTTGTGTTATTATCCGATGCTCCGCAGATATCCTGGATCATTTCAGCATATGAGGAGGCTATATCGACCAACTCTGCGAAATAGAAGACATCATCGCCATATTCGCTGCGTATAGCCTGCTCTGCAGGGGTCAGTTCCCCGCTTCCGCCACCGGACTTCCCGCCGGGCTCACTTTTACATGCCACGAATGCAAAGAGCATCATGACCACCAATGAAAGAACCATGAGTTTTTTCATGCGATACCCCTCTTTACTAAACTAAGTATGCTTAATTATCGGATTACAGAGGTACCTTCATGTATGGGCCATACGGCTACTTATCCGTGACAAACGGCCCATTTTGTCATACTTAACGGCTGTTTTCCTTCAGCTTCATGATTTTGATGACCAATTCCTGTCTGGTCGTGACACCGAGCTTGGAATAGACGCTTGCAATATGCTTCTTGACCGTGGATTCGGATATGCACAGTTCATCTGCGACCTCCTTCCTGCTCTTTTCCGTCAGATAGAGGTTCATGACCTCGAGTTCTCTGTCGGAAAGAACCTTCTCCAAATCTGCCATCGAGCCTGCAGCAGGAACTACCGGTTTCGGTTCGGACAGTCTCCTGTTCATGACAAAGACGATGACTGCAACCGCTATTACCAGAGCCATGGCAATCAATCCGTAGATATAACCGTGTGTTTTCACTGGAGGCTCGGGAGCTTTCTCCGGCTCAGTGATCTTGATGAGATTGTTCTCCTTCAGGGCGGGACACTCCGGTTCGAAGGTACATCCGTTGAGAACAACATAGCTTTCGGAATCCAGATTGGTCTCCTGCTCCTCTGCAAAGACACAGATCTCATCCGGGTTTTGATTGCCTATAAATGCACTATTATCAACAGAAAGTCCAAGGAATGATGAAATCAGGACACTGATTGCGCTTCCGTTGCCTCTTGATATGTTCTGCTCGAAGCGGCTTCCTTCAACCGTAGTCGAGCAGTTCTGCAACCTAAGAGCACCGCCTTCGATAAGGCTTGTATTGCTTCTGAACGTGCAGTTTTCAATTCCGACCAGACTTGCATCTGCAAACAGGACTCCGCCGCTTTCGGCTATATTCTCCTCGAACAGACAATCCTCAAGCATGAGAGAAACGTTTCTGGTGTAGCCGGACAGATATATGGCAGCACCGCGTCTTGCGATGTTGTTTCTGAATGTGCATCCTTTGAAGGAAAGAGCAAGATTGTTCGATCTGACATTCTCGCTCGAATAGATTGCATAGATGGTTCCGTACTGGTTCCTGTATCCGGAGAACGTGCAGTCGGTGTACGACACGCTTGCATTTCCGTTGAAGAACATCGCAGCCTGAGTCTTCAGGGGATTCGAGAGATCAGGCATGTTATCCGGGTCTCCCTTCTCTTCCGCCGCCCTGCCTCTGAAGTCAACGCCCTTTATGGAAATCTCGATGTTCCCGGATGACCCTGAGACGGTGAACGTTGCATCCGTGAACACGGCATTGGTCCCGTCCGCCTTGGCGCTCTCGATCGATATCGATTTGTTGAGCACGACAATCCCCTGAGGAGATGGCTTGAACACGATGTCACCAACATAGATGGTATCCCCCGGCTTTGCAGCCTGAAGGGCAAGAAGGAAATCCTCCCTCGTAACCACCGGATCCGATGCCGAAGCTGCTGTCAGACAACACAGAGAAACCAAAACT
>JAGCUM010000188.1 GCA_017962865.1 Spirochaetales bacterium | reverse complement strand
CATAGCTGTTGGGAAGAAGGATGCCCACCAGATCACCTTTGATGACTCCGACATCCCTGAGGGCCCCGCGCAGTACGGCTGCATCCGAGGCAAGGGCCGAGAAGGTGGTTTCAGTCTCATCCGAAACGGCGATTCTCTGGGAATATGCATCTGCGCTGTGCTGCAGCAGTTGCTGGACGGTATTGTAGTCTACAATCTGATTGAAGGTCTGTTCATCGCAATATGCTCTGAATTTCTCAACGTTTCCTTCATATACGGTCATTGTACAACTCCTTGTAGTAGTTTTCGAGTTCGATTTCCTTTTCACGGAGATTGGCAGATATTTCTTCCAGTTCGTTGACTGACGGGAACCTTCCGCGATACTCCAGATCCAAGGGTTCTCCGACTATGAGTACCTTGCGTCTCTTGCCTTCGGGTTTCCTGATGTAAATGGGCAGAACGGGACAGCTGTTCATGATTGCCATGATGGATATTCCGCTCTTGAAGTCCGCAATCCGGTCTGTGTTCTGATTGATGTGCCCTTCGGGGAATACTGCTACCGGCTTTTCGCGCTTGAGGACTTCTCCCGCCTGCCTTATGACGGACATGTTCAGGTTCTGCCTGTCCACCTTGATGCAGTGCATGTTGCGGAAGAAGAAATTGCCCAGAGGGGTGTCGAACAGCTCGCTTGCGGCCAGAAAGTGTATCTGTCTGTACCAGAATGCACACAGTATTGCGGCAACATCCAGAAAGGAAGTGTGGTTCGACATGATCAGAAGCTTTCCTTTCGGGATACGCTTCATGCTCTTGTCCTTGAAGATCACACGCGGAGCAAGGAAAGGGGCGGGAAAGATTCCCGTCACCTTCACGAAGTAGTAGAGGAAATAGTTTCTGACCGGCCTTTTCTCAGGCTTCGAAGCTTTCTCCAAGTTCAATTACCTTCCTTCTCACGATCTCTGCAATCTCCAAAAGGTTCTCCTTGTGGCTCTTGCTCTCGTCGTACAGGTCTTTCACATAGATCGGTTTTCCGATTACGGCCCTGACACGACCTTTTTTGAAATATTCTCCGCTTGAATAGAGCGGAATAATCGGTGCATTGCATTCAAGTGCAATGTGGACGAAGCTGGGTTTGAAGGGCAGGGGTTTTTCCTCGTTTTCATCTGCAATGCGTGATTCGGGAAAGACCTGGACAACCCCACCTTTATCCAGAATATGCTGACACTCCTTGATGAACCCCAGATCCTGTGCCTTGCGGCTTACGAAGATTCCCTGGTTGAGCTTCAGAAACAGCGTCAGGAAAAAGTTGATGTGTTTCAGTACATCCGCCATGATGCATCTGTGTGCACGGAAGGGCAGGGCATAGAGCCAGAACCCGAAGTCCCAGACCGTGGTGTGGTTGGAGACTATTATTGCCTTGCCCTTGATAAGCCGTCCCTGGACTTTCCTGTCCTCATACCTGAACTTGGGATTGGCCCAGAGTCGGTATACCGGATATCCGGTGATGCGGACGAAAAGCTGGAACAGCCATGCACCGATGCTCATGGACTATCAGGCCTCAAGAAGCTTGTTCACATTCTTCTGGAGAATGCAAAGAGCAATCATGTTCACAGGCAGAATCGGAAGGATGATGCAGGAGATTGCCAAGAGTGCCTTGTTTCCTGACATCTTGATTCCCTTCTTGTCAGCCTCTGCCTTGAGGGTATCGAAAGCCCTGAGGGTCACGAACAGCCCGCCGAACGGAATCAGACAGCCCAGAAGCCATCCGAGTTTTGCCTTGAAGGTGTTTGCCTGCTCCCTGACGGACTTGAACAGGTATGCTGTCCAGATGAATCCGAAGATGAATCCGGAAAGCACGGAGAGTCCGACCATGACGGGAAGGAACTCGCCCTTGCCGTTCTCATCGGTATCGACAGGAATGTTGGAGATGTCCAGGCTCGGATCCATCTTCTTGAGTTCCTTGGCGACCAGCTCAGGGGAGAAATCCTTGGGCATTCTGAAGGCCAGAAGTACTCCGAGGATACACACGAAACAGACGATGAACGGAACAAGCAGGGTTCCGAGATTGAATACGTTGGAGGTATCGAGCCCGAATTTGGTGGCTGCTTCTGCGGCATTGGTGGCATAGACGACTCCGGAGGCACCCTTGCTGATGAAGAGCATCTTGATGTTCTCATAGACCAGGGATCCGGAGATGGCACCGATGATGGATGTCGTGACGGCATTGGCTGCGAAGTACATGGCGCTGTGGTTGCGTCCGGTGAGCTTCTCCTCAACGCTGGAAATCTGCGACGGGACGAGGTATGGCATCATGAAGAATGAACCGATGGCCCAGCTTCCGCTGACACCGCCGATACATCCGATGAGCATCTGAAGGCCCTTCTTTCCGGGTCCGATGATATAGAGCGAACCGAAGAAGAAGGAGAGGATGGCGATTGCGAAGGCAATCAGACAGGTCTGATATGTGAAGCGCACTCCCTTCTTGGCCTTGAGCTTGTTGAACAAAAAGAGCATGATCGGAACGGGTGCGAAGGCGCATGTGTTCAGTATGGCCATCTGCAATCCGTTCATGCCCATTCCGCCGACTATCATGGCGTTCATGCCGACGAGGAACATCTGCAGACCGAAGTATGTGCAGCAGTTTACGAAGGTCCAGCTCATGAAGAGCTTGTTGGAGAACGTAAGCTTGAGGCTCTGCCAGATGGAGATCTTCTCCTCAATCATGCCCTCGTTTTCGGGCTAACCGTACTTTTCTCCTTCCTTGATGAGGAAAAGGGGAATGATCATGGTGAGCATAAGAGGCAGGCCCATGAGAGCGAACTTGTCGATATGCATCTTCATGGCATCCAGAAGCAGCGGGACCAGGGCATATACCAGACAGTAGCTGATGGTATCGAAGAAGGACTTGTAGCCCGATACCCTCAATCTCTGGGATTCACTGGTACAGGTCGTGGAAAGCGACCCGTAGAAGGAGATGAGACACATGGTGTAGGTTGCAAAGAACACAAGGGACCAGATGAAGACCCAGATGGTGTTCAGAAGCTGACCCTCCGGTCCTCCGATGGGGATCCAGCAGAGTGCGTAGGATATGATCATGGGAACCAGACAGACTGCAATCGGCGGTCTTCTTCGTCCCCATTTGGTCGAAAGAGTATCCGTGATGTGTGCGAACGGAATATCGATGATTCCGTCAAATGCCTTTCCGATTGCATAGAGAATCGGGAAGATCGCAGGGAGAATGAAGCATGTTCCGCTCATTATCGCCTGGAATGTGTTGCCGCTTCCGAGGGCGGCGGGATTGATGGCGTCGGTGTAGTATGCACCCATGAGCACCATCAAGAAATTCGGTCCGAAACCGGATAGGGAGAAAAGGAGTTCCTTTCCTCTTGAATCCAAAGACTTCACCATAGTTTCTCTCCTATAGGAATAATACAACGTGATGATTATATAAATACGTAGGATGTTGTTCAACGTACCTTTCGAAAAGAACACAAAAAAAACACCCCGTTTCCGAGGTGTCCGTCAACTTCAGCAAGCTGAAATGATCTTACAGAT
>JAGCUM010000187.1 GCA_017962865.1 Spirochaetales bacterium | reverse complement strand
GCCCAGAGCAACGGCAGTATTTCCCTTGAGACTCTCTATCAGCTGGACCCCGAGTACATATTCGCCTATTCGGATGCAGGTTACAGGACCATCACCACATCAAGCGACTGGGCCACCCTGCAGGCTGTCAGAAGCGGGAATGTCTATCTTGTTCCCGGCCTGCCGTACGGGTTCATCGACAATCCCGTCTGTTCCAACAGAATAATCGGTCTCTGGTATCTGGCATCCATATTCTATCCCGAGGCAGGAATCGATATCGTCAGCAAGACGCGCGAGTTCTACAGCCTTTTCTATGGAGCAGATATCTCCGAACAGCAGGCAAATCAGATATTGCATTTGAACTGAAATATATATAGATTATATGGGCCGACCTTCGGGTGCGGCCCGTTTTTTTCGGCAGAGGTCTGATATGGCAAACATAAAGCATAAGGTCTATGAATACGTGAACATTACGATAGGCTCCTTCCTTGTCGCAGTGGGAGTAGCGTACTTCGTGAACCCTGCCAAAATTGCCTCGGGGGGCGTGAGCGGTATCGCCACGATGATCTACCATACCATCGGATGGAACCCCGGATATGTCATCTTCGGCCTTTCAGTGCCGCTTTTTCTGATTGGAATGAAGGTCTTCGGAAAGATCTACGGATTCAAGTCCCTGATGGGTACCGTCCTGCTGTCCGCTTTTACCTCGATTCTTGTAGACATCTCCGGCGGAGAGGGTTTTCTTGACTACTCCGAGCCCCTAAGTGTCTGGCTGAGCGCGCTTTTCGGCGGTGTTACGATGGGTGCGGGAATAGGTTTTGTCATGAAGGGCGGAGCCAATACCGGTGGGACCGACATCATTGCACAGATTCTGAACAAGTACACACCGCTTTCTCTGGGAACCTGCCTTACGCTTGTCGATGCCATAATAATCGCGGCCTCGGTCTTCGTATTCGGAATCGAGAGTGCCCTCTATGCTGTTACCACTGTCTATATCACCGGCATGGTAATAGACAAAGTTGCCCTGCCGCTGGGTGCAAATACGGCCAAGACAGTCCTGATAATCTCCGAGAAGCACGAAGAAATCTCCAATGTTATCCTGAGCGAGCTCAACCATGGTGCAACCCTCCTTTCTGCTACAGGAATCTACACCGGCAGTGACAGACCCGTGATCATGAGCGTTGTGTCCAACCAGGAAGTGGCCACACTTACCGCAAGGGTCAAGGACATCGACGAGAAGGCCTTCATGATCGTGCAGAATGCAAACCAGGTGCTCGGAGAGGGATTCATCCCGATGTCCAAGGCCATAAATCTCAAGTTCGGAAACTGAAATCTTCATTAAACAAGTTGACAATTGTGCTTCGTCCGGGTAATATGCAAATGTGAACATATTAGAATATGCTTAAATGTTAAAATGTTTGGGCAATCAGAGTTCATCAGGAGGACTTACTATGAAGAAGACATACAAAATCGACGTTGACTGCGCCAACTGCGCAAATCTCATGGAGCAGGCTGCAAAGAAAACTGCAGGTGTTGCCGATGCCACAGTAAACTTCATGGCCCTGAAGATGACGGTGGAGTTCGAGGAAGGTGCGGACGAGAAGAAGGTCATGAAAGAAGTCTTCAAGGCTTGTCGTAAGGTCGAACCCGACTGCGAGATAGAGTTCTAAAGGACTTTCACTATGAAACTCTCAAGAAGACAGCGGAAGATGTTCGTGCGTATCTGCATCTGTGCCGCTTTGCTGATAATGGTCAATGTCATAAGGGGTATCGGTCTGATAGGGACGGAAGGGGCCTTCGGGTTCGTTTTCTACCTTGCGCTGTATGTGGCCACCTATCTGGTGATCGGGTACGACATCCTTATCAAGGCCGGCAAGGGCATTGTGAACGGAAGGCCATTCGATGAGTGCTTTCTGATGGCTTTTGCGACCTTGGGTGCATTTGCGCTTGCCGTGATCGAGAGGAATGCGGACTACAACGAAGCCATTGCGGTAATGCTGTTCTACCAGATAGGCGAGCTTTTTCAGAGCTATGCCGTGGGCAAGAGCCGTCGCAATATCAGCGACCTGATGGATATCAGGCCCGACTATGCCAATATCGAGAAGGACGGAGAGCTCGAGCAGGTTGATCCCGACAGTGTCGAGATCGGAACCGTAATAGTGGTGAAACCCGGCGAGAAGGTCCCCATCGACGGGGTTGTGGTTGAAGGTTCATCCAGTCTGAATACCGCTGCCCTGACAGGCGAAAGCGTCCCGCGAGACGTTGCCGAGGGTGATGAGATAGTAAGCGGCTGCATCAACCTTACCGGAGTGCTGAGAATCAGGACGACCAGGGCATTCGGAGAGTCCACCGTGTCAAAGATCCTTGAGCTGGTGGAGAATGCAAGCTCAAGGAAATCCCAGTCGGAACAGTTTATTGCCAAGTTCGCCAGAGTCTATACTCCGGCAGTTGTCTTCAGTGCGATAGCGCTGGCGGTTCTGCCTCCCGTCTTCAGGATCATTCTTGCCTCCGACGGCGGCGCCATGTGGTCGGTTTGGGTCTATCGTGCTCTCACGTTCCTCGTCATCAGCTGTCCTTGTGCCCTTGTCGTGAGCATTCCCCTGAGTTTCTTTGCCGGAATCGGCGGGGCAAGCCATGAGGGAATCCTGATCAAGGGATCGAACTACCTTGAGGCCTTGTCCCAGGCAAAGACGGTGGTGTTCGACAAGACAGGAACCCTTACGCAGGGAGTATTCGAAGTCACTGCCGTGCACCATGCGACGATGGATGAGCACAAGCTCATAGAGTATGCCGCAGCGGTCGAGTGTTATTCGTCCCATCCCATAAGCCTGAGCCTTCAGAAGGCCTACGGTCAGGCTGTGGACAGAAACCGCGTTTCGGATGTTGAGGAAATCAGCGGTCACGGTGTCAGAGGCATGGTTGACGGTCATGAAGTTGCAGCAGGAAATATCAAGCTGATGAGAAGCCTGGGTATCGAAACCGGGGACTGTCATAGCATAGGTACGATAGTGCATGTGGCAATCGATGGTCTTTACTGCGGGCATATTGTGATTTCCGATGTGGTCAAGCCTAATTCAGGCAGTGCAATCAGTGCTCTGAAGGCCTGCGGCGTCCAGAAGACGGTAATGCTTACTGGCGATGCAAAGCGCATAGCCGACAAGATCGGAAGCGACCTTGGAGTGGACGAGGTTCACAGCGAACTGCTTCCTGCCGACAAGGTCAGTCAGGTTGAGAGGCTTCTATCCGAAAAGAAGAGCAGCAAGGATACCCTTGTGTTCGTCGGTGACGGAATCAATGATGCTCCGGTCCTTACCAGGGCGGATATCGGCATTGCGATGGGAGCAATGGGTTCCGATGCAGCCATCGAGGCTGCCGATGTGGTGCTGATGGATGATGATCCGATGAAGATCGCCAAGGCAATCAGGATCTCACGCAAATGTCTCGGAATTGTCTATCAGAACATTGCCTTTGCCCTGACTGTCAAGTTCGGATGTCTGATTCTCGGAGCCTTGGGAATCACCAACATGTGGGCTGCAATCTTTGCCGATGTTGGAGTCATGGTTCTTGCTGTTCTGAACGCAATAAGGGCCTTGAAGGTAAACAATCTATAATCTTTTATAGGTATTTAAGCAAATCAAGGGGTTCTTTCAGGATGGCTTCTGCCCCTGACTGAAGCAGTTCTTCAGCGGAGCGGAAGCCCCAGAGGGCCCCGAACGGATGCATGCCGGCACTTATGGCGCATCTCATGTCCACGCTTGTATCGCCCAGATAGGCAAAGTCCGAGGGCTTTATTCCGAGCTTCTCGGAGAGTATCAAGGCACCCTGGGGATCCGGCTTCACCGGGACTCCTTCCACCTGTCCCTGTACGGCATCGAACTCTATGGTCGGGAAGTAGTGATGGACCACCGTAACGGTATCGGAATGGGGTTTGTTGGACAGGACGCAGATTCTGATGTTCCGTGCAATCAGATTCTCAAGCAGCTCGGTTGTCCCGTCATAGGCCCGGGTCTTGACAGCATTGTGATTTGCGTACTGTTTCATGTAGGCGTCGTATACGCTTCGGAAAAACTCCGGTCTTCCGGCAACGGCCCTCTCTGCCAGTTTCCTTGCTCCGTCTCCTACCATATACTTATAAGCATCCACGGGGTGCTCGGGCAGTGCATACAGCCTGAGGACATGGTTCATCGAGTCCGCTTTATCGTCTATGGTATTGGTCAGGGTTCCGTCAAGGTCGAAGAGAACTGCTTTCATGTATATCAGCATAGCAAAAAAAGTTCAAAAAGTATC
>JAGCUM010000186.1 GCA_017962865.1 Spirochaetales bacterium | reverse complement strand
TTCTCCTTCCATGGATCTGAGCCCCCTTGCAACCGCATACATCAGGGCCCGCGGTGCGGACCGCATGGCAAGTTTCGGGGATTTCGTAAGCCTCTCGGATGTGTGTGACAGATGTACTGCCTCGATAATCTCCAAGGAGGTCTCCGACGGAGTCATTGCCCCGGGATATGAGCCTGAGGCTTTGGAGATACTAAAGGCAAAGAAGGGCGGAAGCTATCTTGTTCTTCAGATCGATCCTTCCTATGTCCCTCAGACTGCAGAGAAACATACAGTATTCGGTCTGGACCTGGTGCAGGACCACAACGGCTGGATGCCGGATGCAAGCACTTTTGAAGATATCAGGTCTGTGGAGAAATCAATTCCCGAAAGTGCAAGACTGGATATGATCGTGGCTCTTCTTGCCCTCAAGTATACGCAGTCCAATTCGGTCTGCTATGCCAAGAACGGACAGACCATCGGAGTGGGTTCAGGACAACAGTCACGCCTTGCATGCACCCGTCTTGCAGGCTCCAAGGCAGACCTCTGGCAGCTCAGACAATCGGAGAAAGTACTGGGTCTATCATTCCTAAAAGGGAAAACTAGAAACGAAAAAGATAACATTATAGAGCAGTATCTGGCAGATGACCCCGAAATCGATGTACTGGGCAACTGGAGCCAGTACTTCGCTGAAAAGCCTGAGAAGTTCACCTCGGAAGAGAAGAAAGCCTTCCTTGAGAACATAAAGGGCGTGAGTCTTGCATCGGACGGATTCTTCCCGTTCAGGGACAATATCGACCGCTCTGCAAAGTCAGGTGTTTCCTATGTGGCAGAGCCCGGCGGATCGGCAAGGGATGCTGATATCATAGAGGCTTGTGATGAGCACGGCATGGTACTGGTGTTTACCCATGCCAGACTGTTCCATCACTGATTGATGCAGAGTTCCTCCGCCATGCGGAAGATGCGCGTGGTATTGATCTGAAGCTGCTCTCTTGAAAGGCTTCCGTCCGAAAGACCTTCGAGCATATTCTCGTAATCCTTCTTGCACCCGGGCATGAACAGGTCGCTTCCTGCTGCTGCGGTCAGTTTGGGCTGAACTGCAGGGTAGATGTCCGTCTTGCTGTTCATTATTCCGCTTGCAACGACCCAGTCCGTCATCACGATGCCTTCAAAACCGAACTCCCGCCTCAGTACGTTCTCGATGAGATCCCTGCTTTCTGCAGTGTGCTTGCCGTTCAGAAGGTTGTAGGATGTCATCACGGCCTTGGGCTGTGATTCACGCACTGCAATTCCGAAACCTTTCAGATAAATCTCTCTCAGGGCTCTTTCGGATACATTGCTGCTGTTGCCGTAGCGGTTGGTCTCCTGGTTGTTGGTTGCAAAGTGCTTGATGGTTGTCCCGCAGCCCGGATGGGACTGAACTCCGTTCGTAAGGGCAGCGGCCATTTTTCCGCTGATCAGGGGATCTTCTGAGAAATACTCGAAGTTGCGGCCGCAGAGAATGCTTCTGTGGATGTTGAGCGCTGGGGCTAGCCAGAGCTGGATGCGGAACATCTGCATCTCGGTTCCTACGATATCACCGCAAAGCTTTGCAAAATCGGTGTTCCAGCTCTGTGCAATGGCTGTTCCGATGGGTATGGCCGTGCACCACTGGGATTGGATTTCCGCTCCTTTGGGTGCCTTGCTCTTTTTGCCCGACCTTGTCATGAACCATTTTGCGATGGACGGCAGGAACTCCATGAGGCTCTCGGAAAGACCGTTTCCGCCCAATCCGTGGGCACCCCTGCCGTCACGGTAGTAGAGGGGAGTGAGTCTCAGTCCGGCAGGACCGTCTGACATCACTATGGGCTTGAGTCCGGCATCCCTGAGCCTGGGAGTGCTTTCTCCCGCAGCTCCGGCTACAGTTGAGCTGGCGTTTCCGATGATGTCCAACAGTCCGCCTTTTTCCTTGAAGGCTCCGCCTACATTTGCAAGGGCCAGCTGCCTGTCGGAAAGCCTGGTGACATTCTCATCTATAGGGTAGTTGGATTCATAATCGACTGATTCCGTTTCAATGGATGAGGAAGAGAGCTTCAGAACGGGAATATACTCCGGAATCTCCTCATCGGTGTCCATCCGAGGTTTCCAATCCTCGAAGGAAGGCTTTCCGCAGACATTTCGGACTTTTCTGATCAGTGCATCTTCGTCGAGTTCTATGACCGCTATGGGCATGGTATGGGTGCTGGAGTTTCCGACCCTGACTATATATGAACCTTTTTCGAGTATGAAAGCCGCCTGCTTTTCGTCGTAGGAAGCCAGGTCCCTGATATCGAATCCGATGCAGACAGTATCCGATTTGCCGGATTCAATGATGGCTGTCTTTGCAAAGCCTGCAAGATCCTGGTAGGGCTTTCCCAGTCTGCCCTGAGGACAGCTGACATAGGCCTGGACAACCTCCTTGCCCGGAAGGCGTCCCATGTTGGTTACCTCGGCCTTCAGCGTTACCGAAGTGCCCTGAAGCTCCACGGGCTGGGGATCGATCTTGAAGCCGGTGTAGGATAGTCCGAAACCGAAGGGGAAGAGGGCTCTCTTTCCTATAGAATCGAAGTACCTGTAACCGACATAGATGCCTTCCTTGTAATCTGTGTTGTCGTGGTCTCCGAAGTTGCCTTCCTTGCAGTAGCTGTCCCATGAAGACCAGGTTGTAGCTAGTTTTCCGGATGGGTTGAGCTTTCCCAAAAGGATGTCGGAAAGAGCCGTTCCGGTTTGCACTCCAAGCTGGGAAAGGACAAGGATGTTCTTTACTTCATCAAGGCCGCTGAGGTCAACAGGACCGCCTGTATTGAGAACAAGCATGAATTTTTCGTAGGTTTCATTGAGTTTTAGGATATCGCGACGCTCCGAGTCGGTAAGAAGAACATCGCCTTCGACCGGCTTTCTGTCATTGCCTTCACCAGAGTCCCTGGCAAGCACATATACGGCGGTATCGGTCTTCTGCTGATCGTCTGTCGTCAGTGCAATATCGTATTCGGGCTCGGCCATCGTCATGCCCATTGCATAGAAGGCTGCCATCTGGTGATGGGCTTTGGCCTGGGCTTTTACATCTGCCACGAAGGCTTTTCTCGCCTGAGATCTGAGGCTGTCGTAGGCATCGAGCCAGGCCTTTGAAATGACCTTGAATCCTGCCTGGGCAAGGCCATCTTCGACGTTGATGAAGAAGCGCGAGTTTACCTCCCCGGAGCCCTTGCCGCCCTTGATGGTCCTTCTTACTCCGTTTCCGAAAGCTGCTATGGGGCAGGGAGCGGACAGGGGGAAACTTCCGTCTTTCCTGAGCAGTACCGTGCATTCAGCCAGATGAGGTCTGAGCACGTCCAGGTGTTTTCTCTCATAATCAAGAAGCTTTTCCATTTTGTTCCCCCTTGAGGAGCATATTCCTCTAGGATGAACTATAAAGCAAATATATGGCGTTTGCAATTTTGACTTTAGTTTTCCGCTTAAAACGCAATAGGGCTGATTTAAGCGGAAAAAAACAAAAAAAACTTCCGCTTAAAACGTTATGAGGCCGATTTAAGCGGAAGATAATTGGAATTACTGTCTGTTATTCCGGTAACTCTTCTTCATTACCGGCTGAAGCCTGCTCGATGGCGAAGTTGATGAGATAGTTCAGATAGGATGTTGCGTCTACCTGCACTCCGTTGATGGTGGCGTATTTCGGGCTGGTTGTCAGGCCGATCTCTGCCATCAGAACCTTTGCATCCTCAAGTGTAAGGTCGTTCTCAAAGGCCTCTCCGATATGGTCTATCAGAGCCTCTACATCATCGGTTGTGTTCTTCTCATAGAACTTCATGGTGAACTCGCTGTTTCTTTCGCCGTATGCAATCTTGATGGTGAAATCAACATTCGAATCGATTGATACCGAGCGCTTGCCGGCTTTGGGAGCATCGGTTTCGACATCTATGGTTCCGCTCAGGGTCAGTGATGCACTGAAAGGAGTTCCGTCCTTGGCGGTTCCGGAGAAGACAAGACCTACGTCCTTGAGCGTTGCATAAAGGCTTCCTTCGCCGCAGCTGTACAGCAGGTCCTCGTTCAGTTCAAGGTCATCGTCCTCCTGGACCAATATGCCTTCGGTATCCAGATGCTTTGCAGAGAAGACGGACATGAGTAAATCCGTTCCGGGTTCCGTTTCTTCCACATCAAGTTCCTGGTCATCGATGGTGATTGTTCCTGCAGTCACGGTTTCGCCGCTCTCAATATTCCTTGGATGAAGGGCAGCGCTGACCGAAATCTCGACGGTCTTGGTCGGATCTGTGGAATCCTTTCCTTTGATCTTGGCGCTTGCCGTTGTATTTCCGATGTTCGGCTCGGTAGTCTCTTTGATGCTTCCGTCTTTCTGGGTTTTCTTCACGTTGTATTCGACGATACTGGTGTCGATATGGGCATCGGCAATCTCGAAGTACTCATTGCTGCCGTTCTGGATCTTGAGGTTTGCATCCAGCGTAAGCGATCCCGTTGCATCGATCTTCATCGAAAACAGGTCGACGCTGTTGACGATGTTCGTACCGATCTCGATGACTTCCTGTCCCTGTTCTTCGGTGATTTCAGCGGGTTTTTCCTTCTCCTGCTTACAGGAGACGACAAACAGGATGGAGAGAACCAGCAGAATTGTCGCGATGAATCTGAATGTGAAATTCTTTTTCATAGTTTTCCTCCGAAAGCTGACGCTTTCCTAACACATTTAGTAAAACCGTCAATAAAGGAAAAAGTTACCCGAAAATCAGGGAAAGCATGGGGAGAGTGATCACGCAGAGAATCGATGAAATCAGAACGGAATATGCTGCGCTCTTCTGCTCGCAGTCATGTTTTTCCGCCAGTGCCAGCACTATGGAAGCGCAGGGGGCTGCGGCAACGACCAGCATGGTGGTTCTGAAGGTCTGGTCCAGACCGGGGATAAGGCAGACGATGGAGTAGGAGATAAGGGGAAATGCCAGCAACTTGAGGGCGCTGACCATGTAGGCAAGAGGCTCTGCGAAGACTTCCCTGAGTTTCATGGATGCCAGCCTGAGACCCAGCATCAGCATGCAGAGCGGGGCTGACATGGTTCTTAAAGCACTGAGAACATTGAACGGGACGTTCGGGAGCCTTATCTTCAAAAAGTAGAGGGGAAGAGCGACTACGAGGGAAAAGACAGTCGGATTGAGTATGGCCTTTTTGGCGGAGATGTACTTTTTATCCCTTGAAATCATGTACTCGCCGAGAGTGAATACCAGAAGGTTCATGCTGATGGACGCCATCATGCAGTAGCAGGCGGCAATAGGCCTGTCCGGAAAAATGGCCATTACGACAGGCTGACCGAAGAATCCGGTATTGCCCATGAAGGATCCAATTGTCAGAATGCGGTATTTCCCGTTCTCCATCCTGTCCCTGAACAGAAGTGACAGCAGGCCGAAAAGCAGAAGCTGAATCAGAAGACTCAGAATGAAGAACAGAAGCAGGTTCATGTTGTTATCGGGGGAGTATTCCATCTCCTGGAAGGAGGTGATTATTATGCCCGGAGTGCATCCGTAGAGCAGCAGTGCGGACAGAGTCTTGGCATGGGAGGCATCTGAAGCCCTGACCTTTACCAGGACGAATCCGAGGGCCATGAAGGCCAGCATGAATAGAATACTCTGCAAAACAACGGTGAACTGCATGCCTCAGATGATAACGAAAAACATGCTCAAATGTGAATACTGGGACATGATGGATTGTTCTAGATTTTTGTTCGTCAAGTTGGTATACTCTTGGGCATACAACATTAAAAAGGAGTAAATCGTATGGCAGATAAGAAAGTTTCATTCGATTTTACAGTGATCGCTACTGTGCTCGTAGGCATTCTGCTGATCTTCGCAGGCATTTCGGGATTCGACAGCAAGTTGGGTGACGACTTGGTAAGACCCCTGGTCAAGTTCCTCAGTGAGGAAGCATTCGTCTACATCGTCTTCGGCCTTGCAGCCATTGCAGGTGTCGGTATCATCGTCTGCCAGTTCGTAAGCGGCATGCCGGCTGTCGTCAAGACAGTCTGCGGTATCATCGCAGTCGTATTCTGGGGACTCATCATCTTCCTTAGAGACATCGCACAGTTCGACGACAGGGCATTCATGCTGGTAATCAGAGATCTTGCCCTTGACCTGATCGTGCTCTCCGTCATTCTGCAGGCTACATTCTTCAGCGGCAAGAACTGACATACGGAAATCGAAGTCAATCGAAGGCGGGCCTGAAATGCTTGTTGCGTTTCGGTCCGCCTTATTTTATGCTTTGTACAGAAGAAATCACCATGACCAAAGACAATCTGTTCAATTCAATCCACGGTAAGTTGATAGTCTCATGTCAGGCTTTGCCCGACGAACCTCTTCACAGCTCATTCATCATGGGCAGGATGGCCCTTGCCGCCCTCCAGGGCGGAGCCTCTGGAATCAGGGCAAACACTCCTGAGGACGTGGCGGAAATAAAGAGGGTGGTGGATCTTCCCGTTATCGGGCTCTACAAGAAGGATTACCCGGACAGTGAAGTCTACATCACGCCCACTATGGACGAGATTTCCGCCATGGTGGAATGTGGCTCCGATATCGTTGCTATGGACGCAACTGCAAGGATGCACCCGGGCAATCTGTCGCTTGACGAGGTATTCTCCCAGGCAAGGAAAAAGTATCCGGATCAGCTGTTCATGGCAGACTGTTCCACATACGAGGAATGCCTCCATGCCCAGGAAATCGGCTTCGATTTCGTCGGTACGACGATGCGAAGCTACACAAGTTACACGAAGGATATTGCCATTCCGGACTTCGATCTTTTCGTGCGTCTGAAAGCCGATCTGAGGGTCCCTTTCATTGCAGAAGGTGGGATTTGGTGCCCATCGGATGCAAAACGGGCCATCGAATGCGGGGCATTTGCCGTTGTGGTCGGGTCTGCCATCACCAGGCCGCAGCTGATTGCAAAGCGCTATGCCGAGGCCGTTGGCCGAGCCAAGATGTAACCATTTTTCGATACAATTGATTTAATATATGTAAGGGCGGATGCCCATGCAAAGGAGAACAGAAAATGAAGAAATTCATCATCATACTGCTGGTAGCCGTTATCGCATCTTCGGCCGTTTTTGCAGCTGACTTCTCAATCGGTATCATGCAGAACTACATGCATACGATGGTCATGGCGGATTTAGGCGGTGACCACTTCGGAGTCGAGGGAGCTGTAGGTATCCCGCTCGTTTCCGGAATCGCCGGAACAATCGACTACATCAGCCGCGGCGGAATCAACCCGGATACAGGGGAGAAGGAGCCCTACAACATAGCAGAGATGTTCCTTCTGCCTGCAGGTGTCCTCAACGGCTATTTCAAGATCGTCAACACCAAGCACTTCGAGTGGCGTATCGGTCTCCAGGGCGATGCAATCTCCCTGATGGACAAGGACCACTTCACTTTCATTGCGCTTGCAGGAATCTCTACCGGTCTTGATTTCAAGTTCAACAGCGGATTCTCGATCAACCTTTCCGGAGCCTTCCCGATTGCCGCTCTTCTTCCTGAAGAGGCTGCAAAATACACGATCTTCTACTACACGACGAAGACAGAGGACAACTGGGACTTCCTGATGATCCTTCCTCTGGTCATCAACGAGTTTGCAAGGCTCTCGTTCAAGTGGAGCATATAAATGAAGAAATTCTTATTAATCCTTGTCATAGCAACACTTGTCTGTGCCTCGGCAGCAGCCGCTGACCTCCAGATAGGTGTTATGCAGAACGTGATCAACACATCGTTCCTGTTTGACATGGAGACCAAGTATTTCGGCTTCGAGACAGCCTTGGGAATGCCGCTCGTACCGGTTGTTGTCAGCGGAGTAGAGGCCATCTTCAAGGGCAACCAGTCCGAACCCGCTCCCGAGTCCGGACTCATTGCAAGAGGGGAAGGGGATGAGGCCTCCGAAGAGCCCAAGAAGAGCTCAGGCTTCTCCATTCCCGCAGGTGCAATGGCAAATGTGTACTGGAGAATAGGAATCGGCAAGAAATTCAGCGTGCGTCTGGGAGTCCAGGCGGACCTCATCGGCATATTCGGAGCCGATTATGTCTGGCTCTCGACGATGATCGGACCGTCCTTGGGATTCAACTTCAAGTTCACCGACACTTTCTCGATGAACTTCACCAGCGCCATCCCGTTTGCAGTATTCAGTGAAGAGGTTGCAAAATACACCGTATTCCTATATTCTTCCGACCAGGAAAATGTTGTGGGCAACATATTCATGGCAATCTTCGGAAGTATCGGCACCATAGGCTGCCAGCTTGCAAGACTGTCCTGCAAGTGGTCCATATAATCAATCAGAATTCAAAACAAGGAGTTTTATATGAAGAAATTCATCATCGCTGCCCTGGTGCTTCTGCTGGTATGCAGCACAGCGGTTTTCGCAAGATACGGCGAGGATCCTGATGTCAATATCGAGGATTATACAGGTTTTGCCATCGGTGGTTCATTTGTCAACGAAACCTATGAAACCGATGGGGGCAAGATTGTCGACAAGGCCGGTCAGCTGTATTTCGGTATCAGTGACTATGCCTTCTTCGGATCATCACCGCTCGGACTGTATGTGGACGTAGGTCTTCTGGTCAACGTGAAGGATTCCGAATCGGATTTCGTTGAGAAATCTCCCATTTACATCGACCTTACGGTTGGTCTCGGCGGAAGAATCTCCATGGACAGATCCTCCAGCCTCGTCTTCGCTGTCGGTCCTCAGTTCACCTATTTCACGAACGAGTACACCTACTACGGCTACAAGATCGAGAAGACATACGTGTCAATGGGCCTGGGTCTGGATGCTGAAATCATGTACAAGCTCGGTAGGGATTTCTACATCTCAGCCGGTGCCAAGGGTTCCATTCTCTTCCTGAAGTGGATGACAAGGGAAGTGACGAGCGGTTCCGGATACGAGGGATCCTCTTCAACGGATACCGAGTGTTACTTCGGCTACAGAGTGACACCGAAACTCACATTCTACTACATGTTCTAATCATAATTGATCAGACAAAACAAAAGCTCCGGAAACCCCGGAGCTTTTATATTTTCAAGCGATTGTTTTATTTCAGGCTTTCTTTGCCTTTGCAACCTCTGTTGCTGCAGTGACTACGCCTGCCATGCTCTGGAGGTCCGAAGGAATGATGATCTTCGTTGCCTGACCGTCGGCCGCCTTCTCGAATGCCTCAAGGCTTCTGAGCTTGACGACAGCATCGTCGGCATCGGCATCCTTGATCATCTTTATACCGTCTGCCTTGGCCTTCTGGACCTCGCGGATGGCCTGTGCCTCACCGAGGGCCTTCTGGATTGCAGCTTCCTTCTCAGCCTCTGCATGGAGGATCATGGACTGCTTGTTGGCCTCTGCCTCGAGGATCATCGACTGCTTCTTTCCTTCAGCTACCAGGATGGCGCTCTGCTTCTGACCTTCTGCGATGAGAATCGACTCACGTCTCTCACGTTCGGCACGCATCTGCTTTTCCATGGCTTCCTTGATTGCATCTGGGGGCATGATGTTCTTGACCTCTACACGGTTGACCTTGATTCCCCAGGGGTCGGTCGCCTCGTCCAGGATCGAGCGCATCTTGCTGTTGATGACGTCACGGCTGGTCAGCGTCTGGTCCAGCTCCAGTTCACCGATGATGTTTCTGAGTGTGGTTGCAGAGAGGTTCTCGAGGGCGCTGATGGGGTTCTCGACTCCGTAGGCGTTGAGCTTGGGATCCGTGATCTGGAAGTACACGACGGTATCGATCATCATGGTGACATTATCCTTGGTGATGACCGGCTGGGGTACGAAGTCCATGACCTTCTCCTTGAGGGAGACCTTCTTAGCAATTCTGTCGATGAAGGGGACCTTTACGTGAAGTCCGGTATGCCAGGTGGTGGCATAGGCGCCGAGACGCTCGATTACGAATGCGTACGACTGCGGGACGATTCTGATGTTGGCGACTATGATTGCTACAACCACGACCAGTATTCCGATGAATATGTAAAGCATAAGAGCCTCCTTGCCTCAGGCTTTTCTTTCGATTCTGAGGGTGTTTCCCTCGACCGCTTGTACGGTGCAGACCGCACCTTCCTCGATGTCGGAACCATCGATGCCGGTTACCGACCAGATTACTCCGTTCTTGCTTCTTGCTTCGCCTTTTTCGAAGGTGCTCACGGCCTTGGTAACGATGACCTGCTCTCCGATCATGGTGTCCACGTTGGTCTTGTTACGGCCCACCTTGAGCTTCTTCACGAAGATAGGGCGGGTGGTAAGCACCAGACCGAGAGTTATGGCCAAAAACAGAAGTATCTGCCAGCCGACGCTCATTCCGGTCTGCGAGATGAATACCATGATAAGGGCGCTGACTGCACCCCAGACGGTGGTAAGACCCTGAGTTGCAGCCTCGATTATCACCAGGACGACGAAAATACCGACCCAGATCCATGAAATGTATGCTTCGATGTTCATGTCTAAAATATACATTCAACATTTACTGCGGGCAAGTGTTGTATTATCTCGGTTGACGTTTCACCCGCCGTGGTCTAAGGTTCTTATAGGAAAACAGGAGAGGTAAGCAGATGTTGAGAAAGGTTCTGGCCGTCATCATGATAATTGTCTTGTCGGGAGCATTGCTGGTTTCATGCAGCAAGGCCGATTCCAGGCTCATAGGCAAATGGAGCGGTACTGCAGCCCTCTATCTGGGTTCAGGCGGGTCTCTTGTCCCGAGGGCACTCTGTACGATTACCTTCTCGGATGACGGTAAGGCTGTCATAGAGCTGGAAGGGCAGGAGAACAACACCGTCAAATGGTCAATAGACGGAAACAACCTGATTTTCGACTCCGACAAGGGAGTTTTCACTCTGAGCGATGACAGGCTTGTGGCCACTTTCAATGACGGCCAGTACATCGAAGTAATCAGCCTGGACAAAGTCAAATAGAAAAGGGATTGTAACCATTACACTTCTCACTTGATTAATTTATAAGGATATCAGATAAATATAGCGATATCCGAGAAGAGGTGTCGTCATGAAGGCATTTGTTTCAAAAATCAGAATAATCACAATAACGGTTCTCATGATGTGCCTGACGCTGGCAATCGTCAGCTGCAGTGCAGATGCACTCCAGAACGCCGACAACACCATCGGAAGGCTGGAAGAAGCCGGCTTCGGCAAGGCCGGGGAAAAACTGGTGGATAAGGCAGAAGACAGCATCTTCGGTTTCACGGATGAATTCGAGGCCTGCTTCATCTGGTCGGATCCCCTGTTCACGACGGAAGAGGAAACGGGAAGGCAGATTGCCAGCGGTATCACACTCCGTGGCAGTGCATCGGATCCGGAAGGAATAGACGGCAACGGAGCCATCATATCGCTTGTAGGAGAGACCGTTTCGGACATAGTGAAGGCACTGGAGACCAGCTCTTCCGATGCAAGGATCAGGGCCGCACTTTCTTCAAGATATGAGGGAAATCACAGCGAAGGTCCTGTCTACAGAACGATACGCGATATTGTTTCAGGCGCTTCGGGCGGTGATACGGTTCTGGGATTGTCGGATCTGGTAGCCCTGTTCTCCGATGACTACGAGGATTCCTCGGAGAAGGTCACGGGATACACTGTTCCGCTTCCGACTTCCTCAATTGATCTGATGATCCTGATGTCCAAGGCATCCAGAGTACTGATAGATAATGTTGATCTTGTCCTCAGCATGATGGGTATAGAGCCCGGGGAGCTCGAAGAACCGGAAAGCCCGGAAGAACCGGAGAGCCCTGAGACGCCCAAGGCCCTTGCAAGGGGAAAGGTCGGGACAGCTCTTTCCGGACTCAAGTACATCCCTGATGAAATCAATTCGGATGTCGGAGTGCGTGAGTACCAGACCATAGGCGACAAGCTGACCTTCGCCATCATCTACGACATGCTGGATGCGCTGGGAGTCTTCTGTGAAAGGTTCGCCGCAATGGTCGGTGAAAGCTTTTCCGACCTGTCTCCCGAATGGATTATCAAGAACAACGGAGACCTGTTCGACAGAATTACATGCGATCTGACGGTACTCGGATTCATCTATGGCTTCCATATCGATGTAGCGGGTTTCCTCTCGGTATTCGCAGGTGGCAGGCAATGACCTGCAGGTAGGAGAATTGAACTATGAACGGAAAAAAGATCGGATTGTTTCTGACAACACTCGTGCTTATTGCTATTCTGGCAGGCTGCAGCGCCGATGCGCTGGTGAAGAACAGTCAGGCCATGGAATCAATGAAGAATGCCGGTATGGGAACTGCCGGAGAGGCAGTCGTTGACCAGGCAGTCAGTGAAGTGAATTCGTTTATATCAGGGTCAGAGGAGTGCATGAAATGGCCCGAACAGGTTATAACCGAGGATGGAAAAGGCGAGATGAATATCCTCAAGACTGAAGAATCCGATGGTTTTGCAGGTGAGGAGAACTATATTGCAGTGGTGAGAGCCGCGGTCAGTGCCATCAACAGGGCTGCAGAAACCGGTACTCCCGATTCAAGGCTGAGAGAGGCACTTTCTGCCCCTTACCCGGAGACAGGCAAGACTCATGAGGGCCAGGTTTTCCGCAAATTCGGCGATGCCTTGGATAACTCGGCAGGATTCACCGGAGCGCTGGATGCCATCCCGTTCTTGCTTCCCGATCCCGAGAAA
The DNA here is from genome assembly GCA_017962865.1 of Spirochaetales bacterium. The sequence goes on along the minus strand of JAGCUM010000186.1, from coordinate 6,182 downwards.
GGAATGGAAGTCGTCGATTCAATCAAAAACTATGAGGTTCCCATTCCCATTCAGTGTTTCGACATCATTCCGATTCTCATGAAGGCAATGAGCAGACTGGACAAAATCATCGATATAGTGGAGTACAAGCCGGAGAATCCGCCGGCTGAGAAGCCCAAGTTCGATGCCTCTCAGCTTGAGGCCCTTCCCGGACAGATTGCAGCCAATACGGGCGAAAGGACATACCAGACTGTCGGAGACAAGATAAGCGTAGGTATTCTCTACGATATCGTGGATGCTGCCGACAAGTCCCTCGGCAGGTTCATCGAGGCAAACACGGGAGAAGACAGCAAGGTCAACTACGGAAACTTCAGCTTCGACTGGGTGCTGAAGAACTGCTCGGACCAGATCGACAGGATTGTGTCAGATCTCAACGCAATTGCATACATCAACGGAATCCACATAGACGCAGCAGGGATTATCGGTAGCTATGTGTCGAAGATATAAGGAGTTGACAATGAAGAAAGCATTGATTTTGATTATTATGGTTCTTTCGGTTTCCCTGCTGTTCGCCGCAGAAGGCGACGGCCTCTATGCAGGAGTCACCGACCTGGCATTCAGGCCGACGACCCTTGACCGCGACAGGGATCTCAACTACAGCCTCTACGGCAACGCAGCAACGCTTGCCGAGGATGGTTTCAAGATCCAGCTTCCGTACTTCGAGTCATCGTCCTACAACGTGACGGAGGCCCTCAAGGACCGCGGAGTGGCAGAGGCCCTTTCCGGAATTACAAAGTTCCAGTTCACCAAGGAAAACTGGATCACTTACATGCTGGGCCTTGTCATGGCAACAGGCTCCGGCTACAACGATGTAATCTCGTCCGATATCGGATTGGGTGCACAGATCGGACATGTGGCCTTCGGTCTCAATACCAGGGCGCAGATTCGTTCCATGCCCAAAATCAACGAAGCAGGGGAGCTTGAGCCCTCCAGCTCAGCCCTCGGAAACGGCTATGTGCCTCAGCTCGATACCGCTCTGACCGTCGCATACGGTCTCAGAATCATGGATACCGATCTCCTTACATTGGATCTCGGTGCCGCAGTTCGCTTTGCCCAGAAGGTCTACATGCTTCAGATCAACTCCGAGCAGATTGCAGAGCTCATCGGCGGAAGCAAGGATTTCGAGACGCTCGCTGCACGCGGAGGATTTGCATTCCCCATCGATCTGGGCGTGACGCTGGGTCTCTTCGGCGGAAAGTTCCAGATCCAGGCAAGTGCCGATAACCTCAACGGTTTCTACTACATGAAGAACTACCAGAACAGCAAGAATGCCCTCATGTTCAAGGACGGTACGGACAAGTACACAATGTACACGCCGTTCTCCCTCGAGCTGGGCGTTGCCTATTCTCCGAAGCTTAAGATCGTGAACCCCAAGGTATCGGTCTTCTTCACGGGCATCAACCAGTACATCAAGGAGGCAGGCGACCTCAGTGCTCCCGGACGTGAGATCTTCAGGTATCTGGATGCAGGCGTCGAGCTTGATGTCGTGGATATCGTAAGGCTCAGGGCATCCTACAGATACGGATACCCGGAGTTCGCGGTAGGCGTGAATGCATTCGGCAACCTTGTCGAGCTTTCCTACGGCTTCCATGAGGCCGGAAAGGAATACGGCCTGAAGCCCGTGGACAAGGTCACCATCAGGTTCCGCCTCGGATTCGAGAAGTAAGGATCCGCTCATAAGGGCCAGACAGACATGCCAGATGTCCTGAAAGCCTTTTCCATCATCTATTTCGGCTCAACGGGGTGGACGGTACTGTTCTCAGTGCTCTACATCATAGGTTTGAGCTCGATATTCAGAAAGACCGGTACCGCCTTCTGGTGGGCACTGATTCCCTTTGCAAGGGATTACAGGCTGGGCCTATGTGCAAACAGGAGGAAGTCCGGTCTTGTCGTCATGTTTGCCCGGATTATACTGGCCGCAATAGGCCTGTTCATCGAATGGGGGAACGAGCAGCTGGTAATTGCCCGGTTCAGCATTCCCATGGCAGCAGTCTCCCTGGTTATAATCCTGTTCTTAGTTGTTTATCAAATAAAGATTTACAGAGGCCTGACAGAAGTGTTCTCGGTAGGACGTGCCTGGACTTTGGCTTGGCTGTTCTTCAACGGACCGACGGCACTTTACTGGGGCTTTTCCAAGAAAATGATGCCCGTCTACGGGGATGAGAGCCCGACGGGCGCAGACACTGTTGGCAGGTCATGGTTCGGAAACCTCCTGTATTGTCTCAAGCGCTCCTCGGATCGCTTCTTCTTCGACGGAAAGTGGAGATGTCTGCCGATTGCAGTTGCCATCACGGCTCTCGTTGCCTCGATTGCCAGGAACGATTTCTTCCAGACCATGGAAGGAACCATAAAAGGTTCGCTGGCCCTTACGTGCATAGCAATCTGGAACGGATGTTTCAACTCGATTCTCTCGGTCTGCGAGGACAGAAGTATCATTGCATCCCTGAGGTCCGATGGGCTTCACATCAGCGCCTACATAATCTCTACCTTGCTGACTCAGGTCGTGCTCTGCCTTCTGGAAACCATTCTGGTAATGTATACCTGTACGCTCCTGAAGATTGATTTTCCGCAGAAAGGGCTACTTTTCCCATCATTGATTTCCGAGATAGGAATGACAATGTTCCTTATAACGCTTGCAGCTGACCTGATGAGCCTATGCGTGTCGGCCATTGTGAGAAAACCCGTGAACGCCATGACCATCATGCCGTTTCTGCTTGTTGTGCAGCTGGTGTTCTCCGGAACGGTCATAAACGTGGCAGGCTGGAGCAACAGCATCTCGCGCTTCACCATCTCCAACTACGGTGTCAAATGCATAGCCTCCCAGTCCGACTACAACAACCGTCCAATGGTCCTGGGGTGGAATCTGCTCGAGAGCATCAGCGACAACGAGGTAGGCACCACGATCACGGTGGGCCAGATTCTGGATGCCCTGGGGCCCGATACCCCTTATCCTGCCGTCGCGGATATCCGCTCGAGTACGATAGGCGATGTGTTCACGATAGGGGATGTCAGGGATCTTGTGGGCAGAAGCGATTCGATCAACCACGTTCTGGATGAAGACATGGGCATAGATATGTCCATTGCCGAACTTGTCGAGACCCTGATGGAAAAGAACATCATCCCCGATTTCGAGGAACTGAAGGAAAGGGAAGTAGGACGTATCTTCACGGTCCAGGAAATCTACTCGATTCTGGAGAGGGCTGAGGGTATCCAGGGGATAAAGGAAAAGAAGATCCTCTTCGACGCAATCACCGTGGGATCGATTTTGGATCTTGTGGTGGAGCTTTTCAATGACACGGAAGTCAATGTGTCCTTCAATCTGGGAGAGGTCCTGGAATCTGCCTTTGCGAATGAAGAGGTGAGGGCGATTCTGGATCTGCGACCGCTGGAGGGTATGAGCGCCCGCGATGTGCTGGAAAAGGTCGGCCTGGTCGGCCTTCTGGACAGATATGACGATTATTAGATAGATGCTCGGTTCAATGTGGGTGAGATTCTGGACTACATCCTGTCCATCGGGGAGATTCAGAAGCTCCGCGACAGGGAAATCTGGATTGTCACGACCATCGGGAAGATCATGGATATCGTCGGCAGGGACAGGGTGAAGGACTACGTCATAGAGCGGACCACGAGTGCCATGCAGGTGCCCGAATACGTTCATGAGGCTTCCAACATCGCGTTCTACTGGAAGCGTCTTCTTGTCTTCATCGGCATCTTCGCATCGGTATCCGTCCTTGCGATGGCTGCCCTTGTCAGAGAGCGCAAAAGACGTTCCGAAACAGTTAACTGAGCATTGCAGAATCCGACAGTTCCATATATAATGATTGAAGTTACTGTGAAAATGCATGGACAAGGAGGCATCGTAACGTGGACAAGGAAAAACTCACCAAAGCAGAGATAATCAAAGACATATATGAGGCAATGGATCCCGAGAGGGGAAGACTCAACCGCGATGACATCCATCAGGTTCTTGACCTGTTCTTCGAGGAAATCAAGAACGGCCTGGTCGAGGGCAGGACAATAGAGCTGCGCAACCTGGGAACCTTCGAGGTCCGCACCCGCAAGGGCAAGGAGAAGGCCCGCAATCCCAAGACCGGAGAGACTGTCTCTACAGATGACCACAAGGTCGCATACTTCAGACCCGGTCAGGAGCTCAAGAAGATGCTCTGGGATCTGAAGGACTGAGAATAACCGATAGATGGTCATTCTTTTTGCGTTCGCCGCGACTCTTATCCCATCCATACTGATGTATGTATGGCTGAGACGTCGTTTCAAAGATAAAAACGACTACTCCAAAACATGCAGGAAGGCCCTTCTGATGGGCCTTCTGGCTACATTGCCGATTGCAGGTGTTGCTCTTGCTCTGGATCTGATAGGGTCTTTGGTAGGGCTGAAGAAACTGCACTGGCTTGTCTGGGCTCTGTACCAGACTTTCATCCTCTATGCCCTTACGGAGGAGTTCTTCAAGTTCTTTTTCTTCAGGAAGGTGCTAGAGAAGACCGAGTGCGACTGTTCCCTGTACGATGTGACGGTCTTCATGACCGTTGTGGGACTGGGCTTCGGAATATCGGAATCAGTTCTCTATTCGCTGACCATGAGCCCCGTTGAGGCCATCATCAGGGGCACTTCGCTTGCACACGGGACCTACGGGTTCATCATGGGCTATTTCTATGCAAAGGCCCTCAGCACCGGAAAGAAAGGCTATTTCTTTATCTCATTTGCAGTTCCGTATCTGCTTCATGCCCTCTATGACTTCTCCCTCAGCCCGCAGCTGATCGAGATAAGCGACAACTTCGCCTTCATGGCTGTAGGACTTGAGCTTGTGGAGCTGGTTTTGGTGGTGCTCATGATAGTGTTCTTCGCCAGACGGAAGAAGAACGAAAAATACACCGCTTCACTTGGAATTTGAGCTTTAAATACCCGCATTAGGGTGTATAATGTTCCCAAAAGGAGAATAGCATGGGCAAGTTCGTAATCAAGGGAACAAAGAACGGAGGTTTCAAGTTCGATCTTCTGGCAGCCAACCAGCAGATTATCGCAAACTCACAGGTCTATAAATCAATGAGATCACTCAAGAACGGCATTGCATCAGTCGTCAAGAACTTCATGGCCGCCGTCGAGGATCAGACAGTAGAGCCGGTCGTGGCAGTAAAGTGCCCCAAGTACGAGATCTACAAGGACAAGGCAGGTGAGTTCCGCTTCCGCCTCAAGGCTTCCAACGGCCAGATCATCGCAGTAGGTGAGGGCTACACAGCCAAGGCAGGATGCCTCAACGGTATCGACAGCATCGGACGCAATGCACCTGATGCAGAGGTTGCCAAGGAAGAAGAGTAATATCGGTTCTTCCCACGCGAAGGCGTCCGGACAGGTGGTTCCGGACGTCTTTTTTTTCAGGAAGTAAGCCTGACAGACCCAAAAACGACCTCTTCAGGCTGCCTTGTAAGCCTGACAGACCCAAAATCGACCTCTTCAGACTGCCTTGTAAGCCTGACAGACTCAAAAATGACCTCTTCAGGCTGCCTTGTAAGCCTGACAGACCCCAAAATGGCTTCCTCAGGCTTACATTGTGTTATTACATCAGTGCTTTGCCTGCATTGAAAGCCTTGCCGGCAACGTCTCCGAGCTTGATGTACAGGGCATTGTCTATGTCGAAGATAATCGGCCTGAGCTTTGCAACATCGACCTTGCCCTCTGTCAGCACACGCTCGTCCACGGATGTGTTGACAATGTTGCCGAACAGATGACAGTTCTTCTCCTCGTAGGACTCGAGCTCACATTCCATGCAGATGGCATAGTCGGTGAGAATAGGGGCATCGACCTTATCGGACTTGACTGCATGCAGGCCGCTTTTCTCGAATTTCCGGGGCTCTTTGTTGCCGGATACGATTCCCACGTAGTCGGACTGCACAAGAAGAGCCTCCTCGGCGATGTGGACCGTGAATGCCTTGCGTTTGAGGATGTTCTTCGTGGTCCTGTGGCCTGCGCTGAGGCAGAGGAAGACCTGGTGGTCATCGCCTACGGAGCCCCATGCGGCGTTCATTGCATCGATACTGCCGTCGTCGTTGTATGTGCCGATGATCAGCACCGGCTGCGGATATACCAAGGGTTTTTTACCTACGTCTACTCTCATAAATTCCTCCGTGCTG
>JAGCUM010000185.1 GCA_017962865.1 Spirochaetales bacterium | reverse complement strand
ATGCAAAGCGCATGAAGGACATCCACTTCATCATCGATACCGCTGCAGGCGCATGGACACGCTATGCAGATGCCTTCTTCTCAAGAAACGGCATCCCATTCACCCGTGTATCCGCCGACGAGCAGGGCTACAACATCAACAGCCACTGCGGTGTTGCGGAGATCGAGGGCCATGACAGCTACACCAGGGAGCAGGCAGAGTTCGCACCGGTAATCGTGAAGACCCTCTTCGAGAACCCCGCCTCCTATGGAATCGTAACCGACGGTGACGGAGACAGAGGCATGCTCCTGAAGTATGACGGCAGCACGGACTGCGTGAAGGTCTACGACGGAGACGAGGAATCATTTTTGGTGCTCTCGCTTCTGAAGGCCGAGGGCAAGGTTCCCGCCGGTTCATGCGTGGTACACACCCTTGAGTCCGACATCATGGCTTCCGTTTCCTTTGCAAGGGAGTTCGGCTGCAAGGCAGTCATCACTGATGTAGGCGACAAGTGGATCTGCAACTGCCCGGAGGAGAACATCGTCATCGGTTTCGAATCCTCGGGCCATGTCATCCTTCCGCTCGAGGCAGCCGGAAAGCCCTACCTTTCGGGCAACGGTCTTCTGACTGCATCGCTTGCCGCCCTTGCCTTCAAGGAAGGTCATCACAGCTTCACACGCGGGTTCTCCAAGACCTGGTACACCTACTTCGTGGACAAGGCCCTCTTTGCCGACGGCACAGTGCTCTGGAAAGAAGATTCAGCCATGATTGATTGCCTGATTTCGAAGGCTCTTGCTGAAAAATCGGATTATCGTTATGAACTGCGCCACTTTATGGACAAGAACGTTCTGGCATTCCAGGTGCTCAAGGACGGCCTGACGGTTGCCCTGCTGATTTCCAGGAACTCGGGAACCGAGGACAAGAATGCAGTCTATCTCAAGAGCATAGATGAGCTTGTTCCTGCCCTGAGGCCCATTGCCCAGGCACTGGCCGACAACCACCGTGCAAAGATGCGCAACCCCAAGCGCAAGGAAGCCGGAGTAGCGGCATCGGTGATGAAGGCAATAGCAGATGAAGGCAAGTTCGTTCTTACGGAAGAACAGGCAAAGGATCCGATGATGAACTCGGTTCTCCACGCCCTGGAGCGTGAAGGTCAGATCAAGGGTAACGGCACGAGTTTCGTCAAGGCTTGACTTGTACATTTTTCAGAAAAAAACGGCCTGAATGTACAAAAGTATACATAACTGCTGTTTTTTAAGGTCAAAATGTATACTTCAATACAACCCGAACAGTTTATCGATAGCAGTTGCGACCCCGTCCTCAGTGACGGGGTCCGTTATATAGTCCGCTTCCATCTTCACGCACTGCTCGGAGTTGCCCATTCCCACTGAGAAGCCCGCGGTCCTGAACATCTCGAGATCGTTGGCACTGTCTCCGAATGCGATGATGCTGTCTGAGGTGCAGCCGAGGACCGAGCACAGCTCCAGAAGGCCATGGGCCTTGGTTATTCCGCTGAGGGTTGTTTCCATCGAGCTGTCCTCCAGGACTATCGGGTTGAAGATCCCGGTTTCCCTCAGAAGCTGCGCGGCATTGAGGGCATCGGCCTGATTGTTGAAGAAGGTCTGGATCCGGTAGACCTTGAGGCCTCCCTTTCCCACGTGGCCCCTCATGCGCAGGACTATGCGGTTCCGGCGGACTTCCCGGGTGGCCTTGCGATGGGTTTTGGACAGGTAGTTCGTGCGTCTGAGCAAGCGGATGAGAAACAGAGGTGTGGCTACCACGAAGCCGTTGAGATAGACGCAGGATGTGCCGTGGCATCTGCGGATGATGCTCAGGGCACGGATGGCGGTGCGGCTGTCCATGGGATGGTCTTCGAGGATGTTGCCTTCGCTGTCCGTGACGCTTGCTCCGTTGGCGGTGACCCGGTAGCGGAAACAGGAGAGCACATCGCGGGGAATCTGTGAGATGTCGCGGGCGGTGGATACCGTGATGGCTACTCCCATGTCGGAGAGCTTTCCGAGGGCCCTGACGACCTCATCGGATATGAGACTGCCCTGGAGAACTGTCCCGTCGAGGTCGAAGGCGGCTATGCGGATATTCTGCCTGTTGAACTGTCTGGACATCGGGCTACTCGGCCTCTGAATTTCTGCTGATGTATTCCAGGTATTCCTTCTCGGGAACGGGCATCGAGAACAGGAAACCCTGCATCCAGCGGGTACCGAGGGAAACCACCATTTCAAACTGCTCCTTGGTTTCTATTCCCTCGACTACCGTCACCATGCCCAGATCGGAGAACATGTGGAGAGTGCTTTCCAGAAACCTACGGCTCTTCTGGCCTTCGTCCAGCAGCACCTTGTCCAGTTTGACGACCCTGAACGGCAGGCTGAGAACCTGCAGGGCATTAGAGTATCCTGTGCCGTAGTCATCGAGAGCAAAGGAAAACCCCTGCTCTATCATCTGGTTCATGAAGGTGTTCAGGAAGTCGGCATTGCGTGCTGCCGATGACTCCGTGATCTCGAAGCAGATATTCTTCGGATCCACTCCGCAGCGGTTCACTATTTCGGTGATCCTGTTGGCAGGATTGTGGAAGAATTCCGTGGCAGAAAGATTCACGTGGAGCATGCCCACCTCGGGATGCTCGGCAAGGAAAGCGCAGGTCTTCTCGACTACGAACGTAT
>JAGCUM010000184.1 GCA_017962865.1 Spirochaetales bacterium | reverse complement strand
GCACCCCGTAGTCCGTCATGTTGGCAGTCAGACAACGTCCATTCTCATCAAGGATCATATCCTCATGGAGCGAATGCCCTATCGATTTCATCACCGCTCCGTACATCTGGCAGAGCGCTACCTCAGGATTTATAGGTGTTCCAGCATCCTGAAGGGCGTAGAACTTCTGTACCTTTATCTCCCCCGTCCTGACATTCACTGCAACCTGTGCGAAGTGGGCACCGTACGGCACCGAAGAAGCACCGGTAACGAATGTTCCGTGGGCAATCATCTGGCCATGTCCCGTTCCGCTGCACGCAGTATGCGAAAGCTCGTAGTAGGAAAGCGTTTTCCCTGTCTTGCGGGAATAGATTTCACCCGGGGCACGGACATCCAGATCAGATTCGTTTTCCTCCATCTGGAAGGCAGCTTCGCTGATCATCATCTCCTTCAGTTTCCTGGTAGCCTCAAGAGAAGCATTGCCGCTGAAGAAAGTACCTGACGAGGCATAGGCGCCTGTATCGAAGGCGCAGGAATCGGTATCTCCCGATATCACCGTTATCCTGTCCAAAGGAAGCTTGAGCACCTCGGAAACAATCTTTGCCGATATGGTATCAAGACCGGTTCCGATATCTGCTCCGCCGCTGTTGAGGATGACCGTTCCGTCGGTTTCAAGCTTGGCGATTGCCTCTGCATGATCCAGCCCCGGAAGGCCCGATCCCTGCATGATCATTGCAAATCCCTTGCCTATCTTCCAATCCGGGTCATCGGAGGTCTCTTTCTTCCCCCATTCGATCATGTCACAGCCCTTGCGGATTGCCTCATCGAGACCGCATGATCCGACCGGAACCACATTGCCTTCACGGCCCTCTCCCAGTCCCTTGAGGATCTCGAGCATATAGCCTTCATCGACATGGTTCTTGAGAACGAAATCCCTGTAATCCACCCCGAGCTTGTCTGCAAGCTCGGCCATGGCCATCATCAGTCCGTAGGTTCCCTTCGGAGTTCCGTAACCCTGCTAGGCACCTGCAGGCGGAGTGTTGGTATAGTAGACTTTGAGGTCATAGCGCATGTTGTCGCACCTGAACAGAGGCAGGGTCTTAGAGCAGCTGTTCATGGGAACAGTCAGACAGTGGTTGCCATACGGTCCGGTATTTGCACATACCTCCATGAATATTCCGGTAAGCTTTCCGTCCCTGTTGCCCGACATCTTCACATGCACCCTCATCGGATGACGTGTCGAGTTGGCGATGAACTCCTCTTCCCTGGTGTTGTGGCACAGCACAGGTCTGCCGGTGACAAACGATGCATAACCGGTCAGATCCTCTATCAGGATATCCTGCTTGGAACCGTAACCTCCGCCCACCCTGGTCTTGATCACATGAATCCTGTTCTCAGGAAGCCCCGTGACCCATCCGACTATCCTTCTCACATGATAGGGAACCTGAGTGGAGGCATAGACCAACAGGCGGCCTCCCTCCATCTTTGCAAAGCATATATGGGTCTCAAGCGGAGTATGCTGGATCTGACTGGTCTGGTATGTGGCCTCCACTACTGCATCGGAGTTTGCAACGGCTTCATCCACATTGCCTATCTCGCCCTTGTTGGAGGCAGCTATGTTCTTGTGGATATCCGCATGCAGCGGGAACTGGTAGATTACCTTGCCTTCCCTGGGATCGCCTGCAAGCTTGTTGTACTCATCCAGGTCCTCAGGTGCACCGGAACGATACTCCACAATCCCGTTGTGAACCAGCGGAGCACCGGGAGCCATGGCCTCTTCCACCGTGAAAACAGCAGGAAGAACCTCATAATCGACCTTTATCTTCGAACAGGCCTCCCTTGCTGCTTCAAGGGTCTCGGCTATGACTGCGGCAACTCTGTCCCCTACGTGGCGAACCTTGAGGTTGAAGAGCCGTCTGTCATGCGGGGACGGCTCGGGATTGCCCTGGCCTGCCTGCATGTAATGGGTTTCAGGAGTATTGTAGGCCGTAAGGATTTCAACTACTCCTTCGACCTTCCTGGCTTCGGAATCATCGATGCTGTTGATATATGCACTGGCATGGGGGCTCCTGAGGACAACCATGTAACACGTATCCGGCGTGACATAGTCTTCCACGAACGCCCTTTCTCCCGAAACCAGCTGCGGGCCGTCTATCTTCGACGCAGGTTTTCCGATTACATCGAGCTCAGGTCTGAATGACGGGGCTATCTCGCTCCGATAGCTGCCCTCTTTCATCTTCTCGAGAGCCAGCTTCACTGCCAGATAGTAATGCTCGTAGCCTGCATCCCTTATGAAGATTCCCGAAAGGGCATCTTTTATATCTTCCTTGGTAGGATTGCTGTTGTTTTCAAGAAGCCAGGTCAGAAGCAGGGCCGCGGCGGGGGCATTGTATGCACTCTGCACCACTCCCGCATCAATCATCGCCTGCTGAACTATCGTCAGGTGCGTGGAATTACCCAGCCCGTCGGGTGTACGGATTTCGCATCCGTCGACCTCCGCGGCAAGCACGAGGTTCGAGAAGACAGGCGTACCATCCACCAAAACGGTATCGGAACCGCAGAAACCCTCGCAGTCATCGCTGTCACGCACCGCAAAGTTCCCGTTCAGAAGAAGCATCTGACGGAGCTTCATCGAAGCATCCACATCGAAACTTCTCGCTTTGCCGTTAATGATGCAGTTGACTCTCATAAGCGGCCTCCCCTGACCTTTCTGACAAGGTCCGCGATGGTCACCGAGAGAAGATATCTCTTGTACTCCGGGCTACCGTATATATCAGATCTGAAATCCAGCTTCGGGTCCGACGATATCATCTTCAGAATCTCGTCATCCGATGGGGTCTTGTCCTCAAAGGCAGCTGCAATCCCACCCAGCATCCCCAGGTAGGTATCCTTTGCAGCAACGGCAAGTCTCAGCACCCCGCCTGTTATTCCTGCCGATACCGTCAGGACAGCGTGGCTCTGCACGGTATTGGAATAGCGCTTGTTTGCCACAATTGCATCACGCGGAACCAGAATCTCGGTTATCAGCATGTCCCGGTACTCTTTGTAGTTTTCCAGATAGCCCTTCGCGCAACGCCTTATAACGGCCCCGTCCCTGCACATCAAAGACAGCTTCGCATTGCATGCAAGAAGCGTTGCATACAGGTACGAATCGGTCCTCCTGAGGGCTACGTTGCCTCCGATGGTTGCCATGTTTCTCTTGGTCCTCGAACCCATGAAAAGGCAGGCTTCCTTCAGGTAGGAAGGAGCCAGCGGATTCTCAACGATGTCCTGAAACGTAGACATGGCTCCGATTCTCACGTATTCGGTGCCGCTTTCCTCATCAGAGTACTCATCGATGCCATCAAGGACATCGATGCGTCCTATCCCGATGAGTCTTGTAGCCTCCACGGAAGAACCCAGCCGGTTGATCTCGGTTCCGCCTGCAAGGAATGCAGACCTGCGGCCCTTCAGAACGGCTGCGCTTTCAGCGGTATTTGCCATGATCAATTGTCTGATTTCAGCCATTGTCCTCCCCTCTGGGAACCGGCGCACCGGTAACGTGATAGCCGTCGTAAGTATCGATGACCTTGGATGCAGGCTTCTTTGCAGCTTCCGACAGGAACCTTCTTATCATCCTGCGCGTAGCCTCACGCCTGAACTCCGGCATGGCCCTCGGAGAGATGACCTGATCGAAACCTTCCACCACAGCCTCGATTGTTTCGGCCGTAATCTCCCTGCCTATCAGAAGCTTCTCGACATCTCTGCTCCGGTTGGTCTTGGAACCTGTGGAGGTGGCGCTGAGCCTGAAATCCTCTACCGTCTTTCCGTCCGAAGCGAACTTCAGGGCCTGACTGAGGGTTATCTTGCTTATTGCATTGGCCTTTCGGGTTCCCACCTTGTGCCAGAAGATGTAGTCGAAGTCATCCTCCGAAAGCGGAACTATTATCTGAGTAATCAGCTCATCCGGCTGAAGGTCTATGGTCCTGTATTTCACGATGAAATCCGACACCGGAACCTCGCGGTCTCCCCTCAGGGACGTGAGCCTTACCCTGGCATCCAGAAGATAGAGCGGACCCGGCGTATCACCCTTGGGAGAAGCATTGGCTATGTTGCCCGCAATCGTGGCACTGTTTCTCAGTCCGATGGCTCCCATGCGTGAGGCTGCCTGCCTCAGATGCCACGGGCAAAGCGGGTTTTCGGCTATCTCGGCACTCGTACATCCGGCACCGATACAGCACTCACCCTTCTCATTCAGACCGATACCCTTAAGCTCACTCAGGTTCCTGATTATCATCACGGGTTTTTCGAAAACGGGGGTCAGCCCCAGAGTCCTCTTGTGGGACACCATCAGGTCGCTTCCTCCTGCTAGTGGCAGGACATCGGCTTTGGCCCTGATTTCAAGGGCTTCCTTGAGGGTCTTGGGCAGATAGCACTTCACTTCTTCCATAGCTCTCCCCCTCTTTTTGCAGCAAGCCTGACGCTTTCCACTATCAGGTCGTATCCGGTGCAGCGGCAGATGTTTCCGCTGAGACCGAGCCTTATTTCATCCTCGCTGGGATCAGGATTGTTCGAAAGAAGGTAGTATGTGGCAATCACCATTCCGGGGATGCAGAATCCGCACTGGACCGCTCCGCCGTCGGCAAAGGCCTCGGTTATGATCTTACCCTTTTCCGTGGCGCTGATTCCCTCTATCGTCATTATCTGCTGGCCGTCTGCTGCTCCGACCGGGATTATGCAGCTTGTGACCATCTTGCCGTTGAGCAGTATGGAACAGGCACCGCACTCACCCTCGCTGCACCCTTCCTTCACTCCCTTGCAGTCGAAGTCCTCGCGAAGCACATCAATCAGCCTCCTGAGCGGATCGGTATTGATACAGACGTCTTTTCCGTTAAGGTTGAACCGGATTCTGCTCTCCATCAGCGGACCTCCTCGATATCGGACCTCAGATCGGTCCCGTGAAGCATATAGGTCATCACATCCTCGGTCGGAAGCGGGATGCTGTTGATTCTCTTTCCGATTGCACGGGAGACCGCATCGATGTAAGCCGCGGCACTTCCGTTGAATACAAGCTCACCCATTCCCTTGGCACCGAAAGGTCCCCAGGGGTACGGGTTGTCCACGAAGAATACTCCCTGAGTCGGGAAGTCCATGGATGTGGGAATGATGTAGTCGCTCATGGAGGTCTGCTTGAAATGACCGCCTATGTTCTGGATTACCTCCGTAGATCCCCATCCCAGGCCCTGAAGTACGCCACCGTTGACCTGTCCGTGGACGATCCTCTCGTCAATCGGATGTCCGCAGTCATGGCTTGACCAGATTCCCTT
>JAGCUM010000183.1 GCA_017962865.1 Spirochaetales bacterium | reverse complement strand
GCAGCGCTTCTGAGTTACATAGACCCCATTGTTGCGGTTCTTCTTTCTGCATTGTTTCTCAAAGAAAAAATGAGCTTGCTGACGCTCATAGGTATTGTTCTTGTCATCGGATCTGCCCTGGTCAGCGAAATGAAACGCACTGAAGAATAAAAAACCTCCGGCCGAAACCGGAGGCAGATTTCTCAGCGGGATGCTGATCAGACATAGAATCCATCAAGAGGGATACCTGCCTCGAGGGCGGCATCGATAGCGGGCTGGACATCCTCGTCATCATCGAACTGAACCTTGATATCGTTTGCATCCGGCTTGAAGGAAAGCTCGTTGGGGAGTCTTCCGTCTGAATCGGCCTTAAGAAGCTCGATATCGGAAATAACCATCTCCGTTCCATCCTCGAAGACAAGCTTTACTTCGTAGGAATCAGCAATAGGTCTTGTTACGAATCCCTTCGGATAGACCTTGACCTTTCCTGCTTCCCACTTTCCGTCCATTCCGAAACCGTCGACGATGTTGGGATAAAGCTCAGCGGATCCTGCCGGATAGAGATACAGACCAACGACTGTCTTCTCGGTCTTGTTCTTGAACTCAAGTCCGAAATCCATGTACTCAACTGCGGGCTCCTGAGCCTTTGTCTGGCAGCTTGTGAGAACTGCACATGCAGCAACTACCATAACGATGAGCAAAATCAATGCACTTTTCTTCATTTCTCTCTCCTTTTGTCTGCAGGCTGACCTGCATGTATTCATTTTATCATAAGTTCCGTCAACGACGTGAACCATATTTCTCCAATCTGGCCTACCTGGCCGCCGTTCGCCTATGGAAGACTATCTGCGATGCAAGAGTCCCGATAAATGCAGAAATCAGCATCGGAGCTCCTGCAATTGCCATAAACAAGGCATATTCGGTCTTCCAGTCCGTCATCTCAACTATGAAGATCATGGTGATGACCATAATCAGCGCTATTATGCACATCCAGGTGAATGCAGCAGGTACTATGTTCATCTTTTCCCGGAATGCAAAAGAAAGCGCCACACACGGGATACAGGCTGCGATTGCAGGAACGGTATACTCCACAATGTTCCTCACAAGCACACTGTTCTGTTCGAATGCTTTCTCCAACGGCTCCAGCAGAACCAGATAGGAAACAAGCACCACTGCTATGAACAACAGGGAAAGAGAGAAAGAATAGACCAGCGTCGGACTCTTGGGCTTCCCTTCTTCCGTTAGGAAAACGACCTTGCATATACGGTCTATCTTCTCAGACAGTCTGCTCTTCTCTTTCCCTGCCATCATTCACGCCCCGATTATTTGACCAGGCTCCTCCAGTATTTGAAATAGGCAGTTACATTCGGATACATGGCATAGATCTGATCGAAATCAGGCTCGGTGAGAATGACTTCTTCAACCGTTTTACCGTTCTTGTAATAAGTTACGTCATCACGAACCGACCAGGAACCTCTCTTGTCGAAGGCAGTGTAGCATCCGCTCTGTCCGTCCTCTCCGCCCATGCAGTACATGATGTAGAGTCTGGAACCGGCAGGGTTATCCGAACCGTTTACAAGATAGGAATAGGAACAGGCCTGGAAAGCGGTATAGGGCTCAAGACCGATGACCCAAGCTACATTCATGCCCATATCGGCATTGTCGAGCTTGCTGGCAGATGCAAGGCCCAATGTGGGACCGTTGATGCTCTGATCGACTGCATCGACTACTCCGTCTCCGTCGTTGAGCTCGGTCATCTTCATCTGGCTGAAGCGGTAGAACAGCTCTACTCCGGCATTGTCCTTGGGGAATTCCATGACTCCTGGCATGTTCTTGAGCTTTTCGTTGTATGTATATTCGAGCTTCTTTCCGTACTGTTTTTCATACTGGGCCTCGAGCTGATCGGCATCGATGATCAGCTGGCAGAACAGGCTGGCATAGGAAGGACCGTTGATATCCTTGGTATAGATGGTCCAATACTGATGGTTGACTCCGTCCTTTCCCACATAGGAACCTGTTTCCGGATCATAGCCCTGAACGATGTCCCACCAGCTTGAAAGAGGAACTCCGTCGGGGAACATCTTAGTGTTGTAATACCACGGATTGAAGGTGGAATAAAGCGGGAGACCGAACTCCAGGAGGTCTTCGCTGATATGCTTTGTCACCGATTCCGGTCTGTAGATGGAAATGTAATCGTAAAGGACCAGCTCATGATAGATTTCACCGCTGTTGTCCTTGACCTGCATGACATCGGCATTGATGTTGCCTGTCTCGCTCTCCATCTCGATCTTGGATGCAACGGTATCGTTGTCGCAGGAGATGTACTCAATCTTGTCCTTGAGCTCAGGATAATCGCTCTTGAATCTTCTGATAGCCGAGGAAGCATCGGTTGTGGTTGCATAGACCTTGATGACTCCGCTTTCCTTCTTGGCAAGCTCATAAAGCTCGTCCATGGTAAGTGAATCGTAATCGATGTCGGAAGCAACGGAACCGCCCTTCTTCTCTTCGTCTCCGCCTGCAAACACGGCAAAGGTGAAAACGAGCATCAGAAGCAAAACGGAAACAAACAGTTTTCTTTTCATGAAATATCCTCCCCCATTGTCAGTCGTCAATGCCGGCATGGTGCTTGACCTTGGCGAACTTTATGAGTCTTCCTGTCTCCTTATTATAAACGTTCATCCTCGACGGATGAAGCACAACATATACCTTCTGGTTCATATCATACTCGACAAGGCCTATCTGCTTTGCCAGAAAGTCGATACCGTTTACAGTCAGCGTCACGAGGGACTCTGAACCGGCAGGCTGTGAGGCATAGACCTCGGCCACGATGGTGTTCTTGTGATTCGGATCCTCGGTGTAGATATCAACCAGCTCAGGCCGGAGGCCCATCACCACATCGAACTCCCTGCCCTGAGGACTCTCCTCGTCGAGCTTCAGCTTGTCCTTTCCGAAATCGTACTCTCCAATCGGGCTCTTGACCTTCAGCGTCTCGCCGTCGAAAGAAGCCTTCGAATCTATGAAGTTGATCCTAGGATTTCCAATGAAGTCAGCAGCCTGAAGGTCGATGGGGTTCGTATAGATTCCCAGAGGAGTATCGATCTGGCTGATCTCTCCTTCCTTGAACAGAGCGATCCTTGTGGACATCGTAAGGGCCTCGACCTGGTCATGGGTGACATAGATGATCGTGGTCCCTGTCTCCTTGTGAAGCCTCTTGAGCTCGGCTCTCATGTCGATTCTGAGTCTGGCATCGAGGTTCGAAAGAGGCTCGTCCAAAAGAAGCAGCTTGGGGCTGGAGGATATGGCATGTGCGATTGCCACGCGCTGCTGCTGGCCTCCTGAGAGCTCGTTGGGATATCTGTCGCGGTATTCGGCTATCCTCATGGTATCGAGGGACTTCATGACGGTCTTCTCTATCTCGTCCTTCTTCATCTTCTTGATCTTCAGGCCGAATGCAACGTTGTCGAACACAGTCATGTGCGGCCAGAGGGCATAGCTCTGGAATACGAGGTTCAGACCGCGCTTGGAGGGTTCCTCATAGAAAGCCTCCTCCGCATCGATGATGAGTCTGTCATCCATGGTCATCTTTCCGCCCTGAGGCTTCTCCAGACCCGAAATGACTCTCAGAGTGGTGGTCTTGCCGCAACCCGAAGGTCCCAGCAACGTCATGAAATCACCGTCCTCGATAGTAAGGTTGATATCCTTGAGAACGTGGTTATCTCCATAGAACTTATCAATATGCTCCAAAACGATTCTGCTCATTTAATACCTCCTCAACCCATGCTCTTGGATACTTCACCGCCGAGCTTTCCGGCAATCTTGTTTCCGATGAGAATGAATAAGATGATGACAATGCAGATTGCATCCGCGACCTGCGGCATCGCCTCCTTCGAATAATCGAACGAAAGGAACGACAGCGTGTAGTTGGCCGGTGTCATCAGCAGGGCTATCAGGTCAAGCTCCTTGGCTATGCTTATGAATGAAAGCAGGAAGCCCGAAACGAATCCGCCCTTTGCAAGAGGAATGACTATCTTGCCTATCCTCTTCCAGAAGCTTGCACCTGCAAGATCGGCAGCTTCTTCAAGCTCGACGCTGATCTGCATCATATTGGATGATCCCGAACGGCTTGCAAACGGGAAGTGTTTTACAATCGAACACAGCAGAATGAGGGCAAATGTTCCGTATAGTGAAGGAATCAGGCCTCCGAGGCGCGGTCTGCTGAACATGGCGAAGTAGATTGCGCTGAATGCGACACCGGGCATCAGATAAGGAATGAAGATCATCTGCTCGGTGCTCTTGCCATACCACTTTCCGCGGCCTCTTGTTGTTACGTAGCCGAAGAACTGGCCGCAGATTGCCGTAATCAGCGATCCGAGAACCGATAGCTTGATCGTGTTCCAGGTTGCCCTTCCGAACTCCGAGTTCCTGAACAGACCGTTCTGTGCAAATGCAGGGTTCGGGGCATTCTCGATGGTTCCGATCCAAGCATATAGCGAGAGGTTCTTGAATCCGTAGCCCTTGCCTGGAACGATCTGGAAGCTCTCCATGATGAGAACG
>JAGCUM010000182.1 GCA_017962865.1 Spirochaetales bacterium | reverse complement strand
TTGGCCAGAGACCTGCCTTCGGTGACATAGACCATCTCCGCCATGCCCGTCATGTAGCCCCCGCCGTGGATCCAGAGGATTCCGGGAAGCTTTGCCCTATGGGCCTTGGGCTTGAGGACAATGGCTTTGATTGAGCCCTCTTCGGTCCCTATTCTGATTCTCCGGCTTTTCAATTTCACTGCAACAGTCTCCTCGTCCATTCTATTGGATTTGCCCGTCCTTGGGGACTGTGTTATCATATTTTTCAGACAAAACTTCGCTGAATGCTCACAGGAGGCCATCATGTTAGAAATCGGAACAAAAGCCCCGGACTTCCGACTCCAGGACCAGAACGGCAAGAGCCACAGACTCTCGGACTATCTCGGAAAGAAGGTAATTCTCTATTTCTACCCCAAGGACAATACCTGCGGGTGCACGAAGCAGGCCTGCGGCTTCAGCGAGAGACGCCCGCAGTTTACGGAAAAAGGTGCGGTGATTCTGGGAATCAGCAAGGACAGCGTCGCCTCCCATAAGAAATTCGAGCAGAACCATAACCTCGGCTTCACTCTCCTTTCGGATCCCGAGCTGGACGTAATCAAGGCCTACGGAGTATGGCAGGAGAAGAAACTGTACGGCAAGGTCAGCATGGGTATAGTGCGCACCACATACCTGATAGACGAGAACGGCATTGTCATAAAGGCCCTCGGGGCAGTCAAGGCAGCGGATAACCCGCAGCAGATGCTGGACCTGCTTTAATCCGCCATATCGACATCCGGAACAATCAGAATCTCATAGTCCGGGTAAATGGCACTGATTTCACCGTTGAGGGTGTCCAGGGCTTCCTTTCGTTCGATATCGAAACTGAGCACTACATCGAAGCGCAGCGTTTTCTTTTCGGTATCGGCATAGAATCCGTGCATCTGAAGGGCCCAGTCGTGGGACATGACGGTCTTCTGGATGGCATTGCGCATCCTTGCGGCCTCGTTGTCGGAGGTGTTGTAGGAATAGACCCCGATGCCGGTAAGGACTATGCCCGTCTTATGGAAAACATTCACCTGGATCCTTCGTGTGATCTTGTCCACATCGTCAACACTCAGGGTATCGGGCAGCTCGATATGGACCGAGGCATAGTTCCTGTTGGGGCCGTAGTTGAAAATCGTGACGTCGTAGGCTCCCAGAACAGCCTCTTCCTCGCAGATTATCCTCTTGAGCTCCAGACTGGTCTCGGCATCCTCTCTCTTTCCGATGATGTCGTTAAGCGTCTCGATCATCATCTCAACGCCGGCCTTGATGATGAAACAGGCTATGATTACTCCGACATAGGCTTCAAGCGAAACGCCCCAGATAAGGAAGATGATTGCGGAAACAAGGACCGATTAGGAGAGGACCGCATCGAAAAGGGCATCCGAGCCTGAAGCGACAAGGGCTCCGGAATTGACCGCCTTGCCCTTCTTCTTCACATACATTCCCAGAATCAGCTTAACCACGATCGCAACCGAGATGATTATGATTGAAACGGTACCGTAATCGGCCGCTTCCGGGTGGATGATCTTCTTGACGGATTCGACACAGGATGTCAGGCCTGCATAAAGCACGATTGCAGCGACAATCATGGAACTCAGATACTCGATCCTGCCGTATCCCAGCGGATGCTTCTTGTCCGGCTGCTTGGAGCCGAGCTTTGCCCCGATGATTGTAATCAGGGAAGAAAGAGCATCCGAAAGGTTGTTCACTGCATCGAGAATCACTGCAATCGAGTTCGAAACAAAGCCTACGAAAGCCTTGAAGCCCACAAGAAAGAGGTTTGTGACAATACCTATCACGCTGGTCTTTACTATTGTCTTTTCCCTGTTTTCGGAAAGAACTGCAATATCCTTGTCGTTATCCATTTACTTCCTCACCCCAACATATTATCACAAGAACCCGTGTTATCCGAGAGCTACATCCAATGCCATCATGAGACTGAATCCGATGGCAAATGAAATCACGCCGATGTTCGAATGCTCCCCTGCGGACATCTCGGGAATCAGCTCCTCAACTACAACATACAGCATTGCACCGGCTGCAAAGGACAGAAGATAAGGCATTGCCGGCACAACCAGAGCAGCAATCAGCACCGTCAGGGCCCCGAAAACCGGTTCTACCACGCCTGAAAGCATTCCGAGCAAGAACGATCTGGGTTTGCTCTTGACCTCAGCATACAGCGGCATGGAGATGATGGCTCCCTCGGGGAAGTTCTGTATGGCAATTCCCAGAGCCAGGGCCAGAGCCCCTCCTGCAGTGATGTTCGCCGAACCTGAGACCAAGCCGGCATAGACCACTCCCACGGCCATGCCTTCGGGGATGTTGTGCAGCGTTACGGCAAGCACCATCATCAATGTCCTGCTTGCCTTGCTCTTCGGACCTTCTGCCTGGTTGATTCCCACATGCAGGTGCGGAATGACCTTGTCCAGCAACAGCAGAAATAGTATTCCGAGCCAGAATCCGATGAAGGCCGGAAGGAAAGCCAGGCGGCCTTTGGGTTCACTCTGCTCTATGGCCGGAACAATCAGGCTCCAGATGGAAGCTGCCACCATCACACCTGCGGCAAAGCCCGTCAGAGCGCGCTGAACCGATAGTTTCAGGTCCTTCTTCAGAAAGAATACGCATGCAGCTCCTGCTGCAGTTCCGATGAAAGGAATAAGAAGACCCAGTATTACAGTACTCATTTCAACCACCCCTTATACAAAACGGAGGGTCCGCAGGGAACCCTCCACAATAAATAGGAAATATCTTCCAAAAGGAGACTATTTTAAGTTAGAGTTCTCTAACTAAGTGCAGTTTACACATTGCTCTCCATTATGTCAACCGCAATCACAGAGAAAAGAGATATTCTGCGATATCGTGCGAGAGTTTGAGAGCCTGATCCCTCATCTGGGGAACAGGAGGAAGACCTCCGGCAAAATGCTGAATCTCAAGGGTGAAATAACCCTTGTAGTCAATTTCCTTGAGTTTTGACATTATCGGCAACCAATCCATGCGTCCGAAGAACGGGGCCAGATGTTCATCGATTGTGCCTGCATTGTCATGGACATGGGTAGCAATGAGTCTGCCGCCTATCTTCTCAAGCGACTGACACTGATTCTGCCCGGAAATGTTCGCATGTCCGAAGTCCCAGCAGATTCCTACCCTTTCGCTGCCGATGGTATCCACCAGGTCGATAAGCTCATCTG
>JAGCUM010000181.1 GCA_017962865.1 Spirochaetales bacterium | reverse complement strand
TAGTCATAGCAGGCCTCCCTTGATCTTGAGAAGGTTCATGGCCAGGGAATCCGCCTCGTCAAAGAATCCGGGACCGAAGGCAGAGGTCAGCCGGCCATCTTCCGCGATACCTATCTCCCGGACTTTCTCGTCTGAATCGTTTCCGTCTTCGACGTACAGGATGGAGAGCGCGTCCGGCTTGATGGAACCTCTCGCGACAAGGTTCTGCAACTTCCGGATCAGGTATTCGCTGTGGGTTTCCACGATGAAGTGGATGCCGTAATTGAAGTATGCGCCCACGAACATGTCCGCCAGAAGAGACTGATACCGGGGATGGAGGTGGATTTCCGGTTCCTCAATCGCAATGCAGATGGGAATGTTGCGTTCTCCTTCAACGAAGAAAAGTTTTGAGAGATCAATCGTCTGCTTCTCATAGTCTATGACTCTCGAATCCGAAACTTGTCTGACTTTAAGGATAGCAGTCTCAATCTCAAGCAGGATGGAAACCAATTGGGAAATACCGTAACCAAAATCGGCGAGAATACGCCCGTTGGCATCATCCTCTCTTTGATATATTTTGAGAATCAGGCCAATGCCATCTGGAAGGGACTCGATGCTGAACCGTTGTCCGATTCCGAAGTTCTGGAGCCACCTATTTATGAAGTCCCCAGGCATGTGTTCCTCCTTCTTCTTCTTTTGAAGCCTTGTGGCTTCGAAGTACTCGGAGACTGTGCGAGCAAAGTTGTCCTGGTTCTCAAGGGAATATAACCTCTTGATTTCGATTCGGTTGGACCCTACATAACGCAGGCTATCGCAGGCGTCAATAGTGAAGATATCCTTTATGGCAGATTTCCTGAAAGCCATGTAGTCCCTGAGAATCCTGTGGTCCCTGCTTTCTTCACCTGTGATGGCATCGTTGATGCAGATGATGTAATCATCATCACTGGGGCGACCCTTGATACTGGTCAGCAAATAGAATAACTGCTCCAAAGAGACTTTCCCCTTAAAATCGAAGTCGTCGACAGTGGTTTTTTTATTAGATGTGGGTACAAGAATATCATCAACGAGTGTAAAGGACTCGTCGCTTTCAAACATGTGCTTGTACACTTCTTCATCGGAAATTGCCAGCTGCCTAGCCGTCGATCCACTGCTGCGAACCATCATCCTTCCTTCCTCGAGAAAAGCATTCTCGATGCTGCGATAGTAATCCGAGAAGACTTGAAAGTCTCCCTGGGTGAAATCTTGGGCGATACTGTCCACCAACCCTTTTCTGTACAAGTAATACCTGTCATCGGTCTTTAGCCCCTCAATGACGCACATGGACCGGAATTTTTCCTCAAACTCTTCCTTGGAAATTGAATCCAGAACATCAAGAACCGGAAGATATGAAATGATATCGGCTTGCATTGCCCGCTCCACATATTCACCATCAGTTTTGAACATATCGCCGAAACCGCCGCTGAAACGCTTCTTGGAGTAGCAATCGACAGCATGCAAGACAAGATCCTTGTTTGTTTTTTCCGCTATTTCATGGAAAAAATCGACGAGCTTATGTGCCACCTCCTCTACTTCCTCTGAGGTTGTCTCTCCTGTGAATTCATGGTCGGATCTTGCGCGATTGAAACGATCAAGAGCATGGCAGATCAGGTGATATGCGAAATATCGTGCCTTCAGTGGAACGATCGTGGTTGCGTCCTCCGGGTATTGTCCATTGAGAAAATGAGACAGGCCGGGGAGCTCGGATGTGTTAGCACTAGGAAAGAACCTTTTGATTCCCTGGTAACCTGTTCCATGGTAGAGCAGGTTGCCGTTGGCATCCTTGATGGCAACCTTCTTGAGGAAGCCATCTTTCCGGATGTCGTTGTCCTGGGTGCCAAAGGTCATTTCAACGGTTGTCCCATTTCCCAGATAAAGGGAATCGACGGTATAGGAAATGGTGACACGTTTGTCTTGGGCATCTTTGTTCACGATCGAGTCGAAGTTTCCCAGTAGAGACAGGGGCTTCCTATCGAATTTCAGACGGGGTTCCGATCCCGGGGCGGATTCCCTCACTCCCTTGAGGAACTCGTTGAGGAGGATGAGCGCCTTTACGATGGAACTCTTGCCGGAGCTGTTGCATCCGGTTAGGATGGTCAGAGGATTGATGTGGACGGAAGCTCCCTTCTCGTCGAAGATGCGAAAGTTCTTAAGACCTAGCGTCGTTTTCATGTCCTTTCCTTTTTTTGCAAAGGTAAACCGCGGTCGCGAAATCGTTATTCGCGACCAAGACTATTAATGATGTCAATAACTTGGGAATAATCAGCGAGCATTTTCTCCCTGACATCTTTCGGTGAGACGATGATGACCTCGGGGCAGAGCCGGTAGACCGTGCTGTAGAACTCTCGGTTCAATCGGAGATCAAGCATGTAGAACGAATAGTCCTCAAGTGCTGGGTATCTGGCATGCATCTTCGCCTGCTCTTCTTCCCTGAGCCTCGTCTGGGAGCCATGCAGGGGGCTGGTCTCGACATATTCACAGAATGATTCCTTAACTGCCTGGATAACCTTGTCGGGTTTCTTGTCATAATAAGTCACACCGATGATGTCCTCATATCGCTCCTCAAATCCTTCTTCGCATTCGATGTACTCAAGACCCTCGACGGCCTGTATGCTGT
>JAGCUM010000180.1 GCA_017962865.1 Spirochaetales bacterium | reverse complement strand
CATTAATGGAACTTGCCGAGATACTGAGCAAATGAAGAACAGAAGGCTCCTGGGCAACATCATTCTCATCGTAACAGCAGCAATCTGGGGAACGGCATTTGCCTTCCAGCGGATGGGGATGGACAGAATCCAGCCGATTACCTTCAATGCTGCGCGCATGGTCCTGGGAACTGCCGTGGTATCCCCTCTTGCTTTCTTTGTAAAGAGGGATATCGATGTGGAAAAAGCCGAGTACGACAGGAACACCCTCAAGGGCGGCCTTCTGTGCGGCTTCTTTCTGGCAGTCGCAAGCATCCTCCAGCAGATCGGACTTGTCTACACGTCTGCAGGCAAGACGGGTTTCATAACCGCCATGTATATGCTTCTGGTGCCGGTCTTCAGCCTGATTCTTTTCAGAAAAAAGAGCCCCTTCCTTGTCTGGTTCGCAGTTGCAATGGGCCTCGTGGGAATGTACCTGCTGTGCATGACGGAAGGCTTCTCCCTGGGACGGGGTGATCCGTTCGTCATGGGATGTGCCGTATGTTACAGCTTCCACATCATTTTCTGCGGCAGATATGCCGAGCACGGCAACCCTATCGGAATATCGGCCATCCAGTTCGCCGTTGCGGCTGTCATCTCGACTGCGGTTGCCTTCATCGCAGAACAGCCTACCTGGGACAAGATCGTCGATGCGGCTATTCCCATCCTCTACTGCGGAATCGTTTCAGGAGGTATCGGCTTTACACTTCAGGTTGTAGCCCAGAAATTCACTGAGCCCTCAGTGGCATCCATCCTGATGAGTCTTGAATCGGTATTCTCCGTGATTGCGGGAACCTTCATCCTGAAGGAGAGGATGAGCCTCAGAGAGGCCCTAGGCTGCATCGTGATGTTTGCTGCTGTCGTTCTTGTCCAGCTTCCGAAAGAAAGCAAGGGCGGCAATTCAGACACTTGAAGTCAATCAAGGTTTTTGATATAGTCATTCTGATATTTGGAGAGATGTCCGAGTGGTCGAAGGTGCACGATTGGAAGTCGTGTAAGGTCAAAAGCCTTCCGGGGTTCGAATCCCCGTCTCTCCGTCTGGGACAGATTCTGCGCTGCTGGCGCCACCCAACCCCGCCAGGACCGGGAGGTAGCAACGGTAAGTGGTTAGTCGGAGAGACGCAGGTGATTTGTCCCTCTTTTTTTGTCCTTACAACAAAAAAGCTGACAGCAATGGCCCATTGAATTGATAGACCGAACTGTCAGCTTTATTTGTTTTTATAAGTTATTATTTGATTGTCAGGATATCGTTGAAGCCTGTAACCTCGAAAATCTCGGAAATGGTATCGTTGACGTTCTTCACAACCATGGTGCCCTGCTTGTTCATGCACTTCTGGGCTGCGAGGAGAACGCGGAGTCCTGCGGATGAAATATACTCGAGCTTGTCGAAATCGAAGGCCAGAGCCTGAACTCCGCTCAGTGAAGCATTGAGCTCCTTCTCAAGTTCGGGAGCTGTAATGGTATCCAGTCTTCCTTCCAGTGCGATAACAAGTTCGGTTCCCTTGAGGTCTTTATTGATTGTCATTTTTCTACTCCTTCCCTTTTATCAGAATGCCTTGATGATATCGATCTGAACCTTGGATCCGACGATGCTCACAAGAACCTCGTCTGCCAGGCTGGCCACGATGGATCTCTCGAGATCCTCGGCCTCTTCGCTTTCTTCGATTTTTTCCTTGTAGTTGTTCAGGGACCAGATGTAGGAACTCATCCCTGCATTCTCACCGACAGGACTGCCGGCACTCATCATGCCGATGGAAAGTCCGGACAGAACGGACGGGCCCTGTGCGCTGGGGATCATCACGCTTGCGATCATCTCCCTGAGTTTTCCCATGAAGCCCTTTGCTGCGGAGTTCTTTCCGGATGTTGCAGTGGAAAGAAGCAGTTCCCTGACTTCCTTGTTCATGATGACCTCGGCCTTCAGATGAAGGGTGAATGTGCTTCCCTGTCTGTCGACCCAGTACAATGCATCGATATAGCCCGAAAGGTTCTGGACCATACCTATGAGCTCTTCTGCCAGAAGCCTGAGCCTGAGGTTGGACTTCTGGTTCAGCCCGCTCTCGGCACCCTCTTTCTCGGTAGCCTGCAGGGCTCTCAGACAATCATCGCTGTTGGTGATTTTGATTTCTACTATCTTCATGGAAACTCCTGTCTGTATCGTTATGTCAATAATACTTCAAAGCCATCCCTTTCATCAATGATGAATTGCAATTATTGTAGTCTAGAAGAGTATTATTTGTTATCATTGAAGCATGGCTTACGAAGTTACCGCTACCAGGAAAAGGCCACAGAGATTCGAGGATCTCGTCGGTCAGGAATTCGTCGTCTCAACACTCAGAAACGCCATAGAACAGGGCCGCATCGCCCATGCCTATCTGTTCAGCGGTCCGCGCGGTGTCGGAAAGACCACCAGCGCCAGACTTCTCGCAAAGGCCCTCAACTGCGTCCACGGTCCGACGGCCGAGCCCTGCGACGAATGCGACAACTGCCGCGGAATTGCAAAAGGCAGCAGCCTTGACGTCATAGAGATAGACGGAGCCAGCAACACCGGAGTCAACGATGTGCGCGTGATCAAGGAAGAGGTCATGTTCCCTCCCACATCCTCGCGCTACAAGATCTACATAATCGACGAAGTCCACATGCTCAGCCAGAGCGCATTCAACGCACTGCTCAAGACCATTGAGGAGCCGCCCGAGTACGTGGTCTTCATCTTTGCCACCACCGAGACCCAGAAGGTTCCGGCAACCATCCGCAGCCGCTGTCAGCAGTTCAACTTCCAGCTCATCCCTCTCGAGACCATAAAGGGCCTTCTTGAACAGGCAGCCTCGGAGATGGGCATAGAGGCCGATTCCGATGCGCTCTTCTGGATTGCGAAGGAAGCAACAGGTTCCATGAGAGATGCCTACACCCTCTTCGACCAGGTGGTTGCATTCTCGAACGGAAAGATCACTCTCGCACAGATAAGGGAGAAGCTGGGCCTTGTAGGCGTCGACCGCATCAACGACATCATGAAGGATGTCCTTGAAAAGAACCAGAGCTCCTCACTGGACAAGGTGCATGCGCTTCTTGCCCGCGGAGTCAGCATAGAGCAGATCATCAAGGACTTCTCGGATTATTTCCGCTCCCTGCTTCTCATCAAGAAGGGCGTCAAAAGCGAGAACGTCTTGGGAGAACAGGTCCGAAGCTTCCCTGCCGAGATCCAGAACGCATTCAACGAGGAGCAGCTCGAAGCCGCCCTCGATATGTTCCTCAACCTATACAGGGATATCAGATACTCGCTCAATCCGCGCTTTGAACTGGAACTTGCAATGTCCAAGCTCACCAAACTGCGCTATGTGGCATCCACAGCCAGCATCATAGAACAGCTTGCAAGGCTCAAGAACGACCTCATAAACGGAACCATTTCCCCGCTGAACCCCGCACTGGCAGACCAGAAGACGGTTCAGCCTGAAGCGCCTTCCGCACCTGTAGTACAGCCTGTCGAACAACCGGTTGTACAGCCTGAAGCCCCCGCAGAAAAAGAGCCGGAAGCTGTGCAGGTCGAGCTTTCCCTCGAATCCCTGAAAGACGTCCTTCCCGACGGAACAAAGGATGTCAGAAACACGGACGATGGCCTGGTTCTGGTGTTTGACGATAAATTCTACCACAAGATAGCACTCAGGAACCTCGCTGAAACACGGGAAAAAGT
>JAGCUM010000179.1 GCA_017962865.1 Spirochaetales bacterium | reverse complement strand
GGAAACCGATGAAAAGAGGGCGGAATGTGCGGTTGCGGTTGTTGAGGATGGTAGAGGAGGCGACATAGCTTACGGTGCCGTCTCCGCCTGCAGTCACGTAGACATCGACTATGTTGTCCACGGCAAACGAGACCATATGGTTGATGTTGTTCACATACTCGTTGATATCGTTGTCTTCTTCCTTGTCCGGGAGATCGAGCCTGAAGGCCTGGATGCCGAATCTGACGCATTCGTCGTAAAGATCGGACGAGGTGTAGACGATGGAAAACCCCTTGAGGATGCCTATGAGGTTGCTGATGTCCGGGTCGGGGTTCCCCATCAGGTGGAAGCCCGGCTTAGCCAGAAACAGGGCCTTCATGCGTCTTGCCTCCCGTTTATGTCTGCTCCGATGAGTATCTTGAACGCCTTTCCTGCCTTGAGCATGTCGAAGGCCTCCTGGCCCTGCTCGAAGTTGAAGCGGTGGGTGATCATCTGTCTGAAACGCTCCTCGTTGCCGCTGATGGTTTCGAAAGCTTCTCTGAAGTGGCAAAGAGCAAAACCGCTGCAGCCTTTGACCGAGACTTCGCTGTAGTGGATGGCACCGGCATCGATGTTGAGCATCTCTCCCTTGGGAAGGCCGCTGAACACCAGAAGGGTTCCGCCCTGTCTGACAAGGGGAAGATAGGATTCGACCAGAGATGCGATATTGACTGCAATGACTATGTTGTCGTATTCACCTTTTTTGACCTGATCCTGCTTTACCGTGTTGATACCCCAGGACCTGAGCTTTGCCGCTCTCTGGTCATTGGGCTCGACGATGGCTGCCTCGATGCCCTTTGAGGCATAGTAGAGTGCAAAAAGGGCACCCATGGGACCGCCTCCGACTATCAGGACCTTGCTGTAGCCGGGGATTGTCTCGAGCCTGGAAGTTCCGTTGATGACACAGGCAAGAGGCTCCGTGAGGGCATATACATCGTAGTCTGCGGTATCTTTCTTCTCCGGAAGGACGAACAGACCGTCCATGTAGTTCTCGGGAACTCCGACATACTCGGCAAAGGATCCGGCCTCGACGTAGTTCTTGTTCTGGCAGAGGTCTCCCTTGCCCGCCTTGCAGGTCGGACACTCTCCGCACTCATAGTACGGGGCAGCAACGACCCATGTGCCTTTCTTGAGGGGGAAGCCTTCCGGAGCCTTGCAGATTCGGCCGTAGAACTCATGGCCGAGAACCGTGGGCGGCTGGAAATACTTATGTCCTACATAGACTGACTTGAGGTCTGTTCCGCAGATTCCGGTAGCCTCGACCTTGATCCAGACGGGGTAGGTGGGGTCGGTTGTTTCAGTTGCCCTGAGCTTTCCGAGCTCTTCGAACATCAAGCATCTCATTCAGTTTTCCTCCTCAAGTGTTTCCTTTATTTCATTCACTGTCCTGTAATCGGTGATAAGGGTATCGAAGAATTTGTTGTGTGCTGCGGCGATTATGGGCAGAACCTTCTCCTTGCCGCCGCAGAGGCAGACTATGTTACCCACATTTGCCAGGTCCTCTCGCTTTATTCCTGAAAAGTAAGAACTCAGGCTTACGGGGGCGAGGTATCCGTGGTCGTTGAAGAATCGTCCCAGGATATCCCCTCTGACTCCGTTGGATATGAGGTATTTGTAATCCTCCTCGCTGAACTTGTTCATGGGGTAGCTCTTGATGTTGACGAAGGAGCCCACACCTATGACTGCCATATCCAGTCTGGTCCAGGTTTCCATTACATCATGGTGCGAGTTGGCCATCTGCTGCAGGGTATCGACATCGTACTCCCTGATGACCGGCACGTTGTAATAGTAGGCTTTTGCATTGAACATGGTTGCGGCATGGTTGACGATGACGCTTTCCTGATACTCGGCCTGCTGGGTTCCGATGCTTCCCATAAGCGGGACGAATACCGGGGGATCGGTCTCGACTGCCTTTGACTGCCTGAGTTTCTTCACTGCGTTATAGACCGTGTAACCGCATCCGAAACCGACGTTCATGCCGCCTTTGATGTTCTTTTCCAGGTAGCTGGCAGCGAGATCGGTGATGTCGTTTATGCGGTCGAGCCTGTCGTTTCCCGTTGCACTTGAGGACGGGGCGATTATTATCTCCTTGATTCCCAGGGCGGCGGAAAGCTTCTTTGCAATGTTGGTGAATTTCTGTGGCGGGAGTACGGAAATCCTTACAAGGCCTATGCTTCTGGCTTTATCCAGGGCACGCGAGACCATGGGGCGTGACATGCCCACCTTGCGGGCAATCTCGTCCTGTGTGTTGCCGCTTTCGTAGTAGAGCGAGGCTATCTTGTATAGGGTGTTGATATCGTCAAGCATCAGCTTCTGAGCGCTCTGTTGAGGTCTCTGACAAGGCCTTTGATATCGTCTGCCTGGAAGAGGTTGCGTCCGAACGCAAGTCCCTTGGCACCCTTGGATACCACTTCCTTCACGACAGCCGTGATATCTGCATCCTTGGGACCGCCGGCAAGAATAACCGGTACCGGGCAGTTCGAGGTTACCTTATCGAATTCGGGGCAGTAGAAGGTCTTGATGACATCTGCTCCGATTTCGGCAGCTATTCTGGCACCGGAGGCAATGAAGGTAGTGTCATTGTTCTTGGTGTAGTCTGCGTTGAGGACTTCAGCGATGACAGGGATGCCGAGCTTATGGTAGCTTTCGCATGCTCTTGCCAGTTCAAGC
>JAGCUM010000178.1 GCA_017962865.1 Spirochaetales bacterium | reverse complement strand
GGATACCGACAAGGACCAGATAGAAGCACTCAGCTCGAAGATGAGGGAACTAGTCGAACAGAAGCTGGATATCGAATATGTCTCGCTTTCAAACCAGGATGCCATCAAGGCACTCAAGAAGCAGGGCTATGATGATTCGGTTCTGCTTCTGAAATCGATGAATGTTCCTTCCGTGGACCTCAATAAGCTGCAGGATTACTATCAGGTCGCATTTGAGCCGATCGTTGATAATACAAGTGTGCTCGGGGTCTGGGAGCTCAGGCCCTATGAAAACGGCATGCTCCTGAGGTATCCGGTAAAGGAAAGCATCCGCAGTGTCGTCCGGTTCAAGGACAACATCAGGCTGTTCGAGGTCTTCAACGAGTACCGTGCCTGGGGCAAGATCCTCGGAGTAAGCTATGTCGGAGAGATGAACAGGATGTGCCTGGACAACACTGCCGAGCAGTATGTCAGGCTTTCCGAAGCCCTTCAGAGACGCAAGATAGCCAGCATTGCGGATGATATTCACAAACGCAAGGCAAGGGCTGTTTTCATTGCCGGCCCTTCGTCCTCAGGAAAGACCACCTTTGCCAAGAAGCTCTGCGAGCAGCTTCTGCTCATGGAATATTCCCCGATACGCATCTCCCTGGACGACTACTACAAGCAGCGACAGTTCGTTCCTCTTGATGATGAGGGCAAGCCTGATTTCGAGGCTCTGGAAGCTCTGGATACGGATATGTTCGACCGCAACATGCACGATCTTTTTTCAGGCAAGGAGGTCGATCTTCCCCATTTCAGCTTTACGGAAGGGAACACATATTATCTCAACAAGCCCATCAGGATGAGTAGCCACACGATTTTCGTGATAGAGGGAATTCATGGCCTGAATCCGAAGATTGTATCGAAAATCGAACCCAAATATGTATATAAGGTATATATTTCTGCCCTGACACAGCTGAACATGGATGACTGCAACAGGGTCTCCACCACGGATGACAGGATGCTCAGGAGGATTCTTAGAGACTACCGCACCCGCGGTTCCAGCGCAGAGGAAACGCTGCTCATGTGGCCCAGCGTGTCGCGCGGAGAGAGGGTCCATATCTTCCCGAACCAGAACAATGCCGATGTCATGTTCAACAGTGCGCTGGACTATGAGCTCGGAGTTCTTTCTCCGTTCGTTACACCTCTTCTCCATGAGGTAAGCCCGGATTCGGGTACTGCCTACACTCATGCCCAGAGGCTGCTGGCCTTCCTGGAGAAGATCTATGCCATACCGTCATCCTTCGTTCCTAGTGATTCGATTCTGCGGGAATTCATAGGTGAAAGCGATTACGAGGACTGATGTCCCTGCGATTGACGAGGTACTTCAATCAAGGTAAATTTGTGCTATGACGTATGAGATTCTGGACACCTGTACAGGGTGTGGCGCATGCCTCTCGATCTGTCCTGTCAAGGCTATTTCCTGCGGACCCGGGAGAATTCATTCAATCAATGCAGACTACTGCATAGGTTGCGGTGCCTGTTTCCGCGTATGTGCAAACTCATCCGTCATCGATTCTTTCGGCAATACCGGAGAAAAGGAAAGCAAAAGGTTCTGGCTCATCCCTCATTTCGACAAGGACCGCTGCAAGCGTTGCGGCAAATGCTATGAGATGTGTCCTGCAGGAATCATAACCAGACCGGACAGCGAAAAGGAGCCTTCCCTGACCAACGTGAAGCTCTGTGCTTCATGCAGGTGGTGTGAGAAGGTCTGTGTTTTCAATGCCATCTCGTTTTCGCCCGCATCAGGCGATAATGCCGGAGGATCAAGATGAATATAGCAGTACTAAGACAGCATCTTGAGAGTCTGGACAGACGCTTCAGCGAAGAAGCAATGGCCGAGAGAAACAACCTCAAAGCCCTGGTTCTGGACCTGGGTGAAGAAACCCATTACGAATGGACAATCCCCGAACCTATCCTCGACGCCTATATTTCCGGTCCTGCACTCGGAGCAAGACTGTGGGCTGAGTTCGCAGGTTCCGATGTTGAGGAAGAATCGACATACGAATCAAACAATCCGATTGTCATAACGGCATCGGCCCTTACCAATTCGGGAATCGCAGGCTGTGAGAGCGTAAGCATCACGTTCCGGTCACCCGTTACCGGAAGACTTGCCTTCAATGTTGTCTCGAATTCCGTGGGAATGAGACTGGATGCATTGGGATACTGTGCCCTGGTGGTAATCGGAAGACTCAGAAGGCCTACCGTCATCGATGTCAGAAAGAGCGGGGTGACATACAATGTGTCCGAGATATTCATAGGGTTTACCGTCAGCCAGATCGAAAACCTCGTAGGCGTAGGTCCGATGACGACAGCTCTTTCCATCGGTCCTGCAGGAGAGCAGAAGGTTCCGTTTGCAGCTGTTGTCTGCGAAGGTATGGTAACCGGCCGCGGAGGTCTCGGATGTGTGTTCGGCTTCAAGAACATCAAGGCTCTCTGCATAACAGGTTTCCGCACAGACTACAAACGCACCGGTGACGAAGCTGAAATCGGCAAGGTTTCGGACAGACTCCTGAAAGCCATCGAAGGCAGTGAGTACTGCCGCCGCATGAACCGCGGAGGTTCTGCATCTCTGATCAGCCGCGCCAGCAAGAACGGCTGGGCCCCTGTGTTCAACTTCAGCCGTCGTACCGATCCGAGGCTCTTCCACCTGGGTGGTGAGGAGACGAATCGGCGTTACGGAAACGAACATGGCGGATGTATGGCCTGCCCGGTGCTCTGCAGACACAGGACCGCAGACGGGGTATCCATTCCGGGCTATGAATCCATACTGATGCTGGGGCCGAACATCGCATGCTTCGATATGGATAAGATAATCGAACGTCATGCACAGTGCCTCGACTTCGGGCTTGATCCCGTTTCAACCGGAAATGTCATGGGTTGGGCAAGCGAAGCATGGTCCAGCGGAATTGTAAATCTGTTCGAGAACGACTTCTCGTTCAAGGACAACGCCAAGGTTCTTCCTCTGATCGAGATGATTGCACGGCGGACCGGTCCCGGTGAGCCCCTGAGCTTCGGAACCTTCGCCCTCGGCCAGGCTTATCATGCGGAGGATTTCGCTTATACCATCCGCGGACTCGAATGCGGACCGTTTGACTACAGGGGCGCATACTGCCAGAGCCTCTCGGATTGCATGGGTTTCTGGTTCGATAATTACTTCGAGATCCACAGCGATGTGAACACCTCCGACAAGGCTGCATGGGAGGTCCTTAACGAGAATCTGGTCATGGGGCTGGAGAGCTACGGACTGTCTCCGGCCCTGATAGTTCCGACCGTAATCGAGACCAACAAGAAGCTCAGGAAGAGATTTAAAATACTTCCGAAATCGGAAATAAATAGCGTAAAACCATCGTTACTTGCTGAAATTGTTAGCGCTGTGACCGGTTTTGACATTCTTCCGGACCAGATAATCGAGCTTGGAGAGAGGTGCTGGAGACTTGTTTACGAGATAGACAGGGC
>JAGCUM010000177.1 GCA_017962865.1 Spirochaetales bacterium | reverse complement strand
GATCAGCTTGCTGGAGAAAAGGCTCTCCTCGAAGTAGTGCTGAAGGTTGAATACATTCTGGAAACCGAGGATGTACTCGAAGGCGGCAAAGAGGCAGAAGGCCTCGATGAGTCCCAGGAAGAATCCCAGGATATTGTCTACGACCGAAAGATGAGCGGTATCGACTATGTGCAGGAGGATGGAACCGAAGCCCTTCATCACGATGTAGCCGGCTATGAAAATCAGGAAATAAGAGACGAAAGCCGCAAGCCAAGCCGGGAAAGCAAGCTTGTTCACGAATACGGGGCTGAGTGAGTGGGTATACATCAGGGCAAGCAGAAAGCCCAGTATGAAACCGAACTTGGAGGCAATCTCATCCAGAAAGCCTTTGATTGCTCCCCAGATTCCTCCGATCATGAATATCACGAATAGAACGTAGTCCAAAGCCGTAAGATACTTCATTTGTTCCTCTTCTGTGTCAAATAGTTTTGACCTGTGTCAAATATACACACTTATTATAAACAAAGAAAGACAAATTAGCTATCCGATGACCGAAAAAAACTATAATATAGACCTATGAGCATTTTCACAGCTATTTTCGGCAGCAAGAAAGACAAGGACCTGAAGCATCTCAGGCCCATAGTAGATAAAGTCAATTCATTCGAGCCCTGGGCAAAGGGCCTCAGGGACGAGGACTTCCCTCTCCAGACGCAGAAGTTCAAGGAGCGCATCCAAAACGGCGAAAGCCTGGACCAGATTCTTCCCGAGGCCTTCGCACTGGTACGCGAGGCAGCCTTCAGGGTCCTGGGCGAGCGCCACTACGACGTGCAGATCATGGGAGCCATCGTCCTGCATGAAGGCAAGATCCTGGAACTGAAGACCGGTGAAGGAAAGACCCTTACCAGTGTCCCCGCAGGATACCTCAACGCCCTCGAGGGCAAAGGTGTGCACATCATCACCGTCAACGACTACCTTGCAGAGCGTGACGCCCAGTGGATGGGCCCCATCTACAGCTTCCTGGGCCTCACCGTAGGCGTAATCCTGTCCAACATGGACAACGAGAGGCGCCGCAAGGCCTACAGCTGCGACGTGACATACGGAACCAACAACGAATTCGGCTTCGATTACCTGCGTGACAACATGAAACTGCGTGCCCAGGACAAGATCCAGCCCAAGCACCACTACTGCATCATAGACGAAATCGACTCGATTCTCATCGATGAGGCCAGAACGCCGCTCATCATTTCCGGCCAGGCTGATGACGATACCGATAAGGCCCGCAACGCAGAGAAGATAACCCAGTATTTCAAGGAATGTGAAAAGGACCCCGAGACGGGTGAGTATCCCGTTATCAGCGCCTTCGCACGCTTTGAGGAAGGAGCCAAGCTGGAGCCCGAGGGCGACTTCATGCTGGATGAGAAATCCAAGCGCGTCAGCTTCACCACCGAAGGTATGGTCCACATGGAGGAGCTTCTGAAGCGCTACAACATCATCCAGGGCTCGCTCTATGATGACGAGAACTTCGAATATATCCATTACGTGACCCAGGCAATGGTCGCCAAGCACCTGTACCACAAGGATACCGACTACGTCATCGCCGACAATCAAATCCAGATAGTAGATGAATTTACAGGAAGAATCCTTCACGGAAGGCGCTACTCAGACGGCCTGCATCAGGCAATCGAGGCCAAGGAGCATATCAGGATCCTGGGCAAGAACAAGACCCTGGCAACCATCACCTTCCAGAACTTCTTCAGGATGTATGACAAGCTCTCGGGCATGACCGGAACCGCCGATACCGAGGCTACCGAGTTCACGCAGATCTACAACCTCGACGTAGTAGTCATCCCCACTCACCTTCCCGTCATCAGGCAGGACATGGAAGACTACGTTTTCCTGAACGAGCAGTTCAAGTACAAGGCCATCTGCGAGGAAATCAAGCGCGTCCATGAAACCGGACAGCCGATTCTGGTCGGTACGGTATCCATCGAGAAATCCGAGCTCATAAGCGCCCTGCTTCGCAAGATGGGAATCCCCCATGAGGTCCTGAACGCCAAGAACCATGCCCGTGAGGCAACCATCATCGAGAATGCAGGTGCCAAGGGTGCCGTCACGGTTGCAACCAACATGGCAGGTCGTGGAACCGACATCAAGCTCGGCGGATCCCCCGATGCCCTTGCCCGCAAGCTCTGCGGAACCGAGGCAACCGAAGAGCAGCTGAAGGAAGCCAGGGAAAAGACCTACGACCAGTGGAAGGCAAACTACGAGGAAGTCAAGGCCCTCGGAGGTCTCTATATCCTCGGTACGGAGCGCCATGAGTCCAGACGTATCGACAACCAGCTACGCGGAAGAGCCGGACGACAGGGAGACCCGGGAATATCCAGATTCTATGTCAGTTTCGACGATACCCTGCTTAGGCTCTTTGCAAAGGACAGCCTCAAGGCCATGGTCGGGCGCCTCGGAATGAACTCCGGAGAGCCTCTGGAACACTCAATGGTCAGCAGAGTCATCGAAAGCGCCCAGAAGCGTGTCGAAGAGCGCAACTTCGATATCAGAAAGCACCTTCTTGAATACGATGATGTCCTGAACGAGCAGAGAAACTTCATCTACTCCCAGCGCGATGCCATCCTCGTGGACGAAAACATCATCCAGAGAGCCATCAATGCCTGCGGCGAGTACATCGACTTCGATGTCGAACAGGAAGGCATGAAGAACGGTGTGCGCAACCTCCAGAGCCTGCACCAGAGCCTTCTGGACTCCATCGGATACGACTACAAGCCCCAGGAAGGAGACGAGAAACTGCCTTCCGAGCAGCTTGCATCAAGAATCAGGGATGAAGTTGCACAGCTGATCGATTCAAAGGTCCAGCTCACAGGCCCGGAAGTATTCTCCATGTTCATCCGCCAGATGTATCTCAAGCAGATAGATACCAGATGGCAGAACCACCTGGAGGAACTCGAGGACCTCAGGGACAGTGTCTCACTCAGGTCCTATGCCCAGAAGAACCCGCTCATCGATTACACGCTCGAAGGCTCGGATATATTCGACAGGATGATCGACCAGATCAAGAGCACAGTCGCAAAGACGGTCATCAAAGTCCAG
>JAGCUM010000176.1 GCA_017962865.1 Spirochaetales bacterium | reverse complement strand
GTTGTCCTGGTTCTCCAGGGTCTCCTTTGCAAGCCGCGAGTATGAGAACTTGTCTGCCTGTGCCCTCGGGGCCTGTACTGCAGGTCCACGACGGCGGTTGAGGATACGGAACTGAATCATCGTCTTATCGATCAGAAGGCCCATCTGTCCGCCCAGAGCATCGGTCTCCCTGACGAGGTTCCCCTTGGCAAGGCCGCCCACCGCAGGATTGCAGGAGAGCCTTCCGATGGCATCGAGACTCTGGGTTATCATGAGGGTTTTGAACCCGATTCTGGCACCTGCCAGTGCGGCCTCTATTCCCGCATGTCCTCCTCCGACAACTATGACATCGTAATCCATATCACTTACCCACACAGAAAGATCCGAAGATCTGGTCCAGAATATCGTCCGTGGTGACTTCTCCGGTCAGTTCTCCCAGAGCCTCGAGAGCTTCCTGGATATCCATGGAAACGATATCCAGCGGAAGATCGTTTTCGACGGCCAGCTTTGCACCCGAGAGGGCAGTCTGAGCCCGTTCGAGGTCTTTTCTCTGGCGCTCGCTCTCGATGACCAGCGCACTGTCATCCGGCACAGTCAGATCCTGCGTCAGCCTTGACACTATCGCGCTGCAGAGCTCATCGAACCCCTGCCCCGTCGAAACGGACAGACGGATGAAGCCCGGCCTGCTGACATCATTGAGATCGACCTTGTTGAGAACCGCTATGCATCTCGGGTCCGAAAGCACACTGTCGTCAGGGTCCCTGCCGTCAGTGCTGTCAGCCATGTAGATGATGACATCGGCCGCTTCCATAAGACTTCTGGAGCGCCTGATGCCCTCCTCCTCTATCTCGCTTTCGGAAAGGCTCCTGAAACCCGCGGTATCATATAGCCTCACGGGTATTCCGCCTATGATACACGAAGCCTCGATGTAATCCCTGGTCGTTCCCAGTGTGGAGCTTACGATCGAGCGCTCCTCCTTCAGAAGCAGATTGAACAGCGAGCTCTTGCCGGCATTGGAGGGACCTGCAAGCACGACCCTCGCCCCCTGGCTGAACAGCCTTCCGGTGCTGAAGGAATCCCTGATTCTCCCCAGATCCGAAATCACCTGATCGAGCCTGTCCATCGGGAACTGAAGGTCCTCGCCGATCTCCCCTTCGGAGTAGTCCAGCTGCACCTCAACAATTCCCATTATCTCGATAATGATAGCCTTGATTTTGTTGATTCTATCAAAAATTGCACCATTAAGCCTATTCAAAGCCATTGTTTTGCCGGTACTACCCTGGGAATTGATCAGCTCGTTGACCGCTTCCGCACGCGTGAGGTCCATCTTTCCGTGCAGGAAGGCACGCATGGTGAATTCCCCGGGCAGAGCCTGCCTTAAGCCCAGCTTCTCCATGGCTGCAAGCACATCCCTGACAATCTGAAGTCCGCCGTGGCAGGAGATCTCGAGAGCTTCCTCCCCGGTGTATCCGTGTCCGTCCCTGAATACGGTCAGGACAATGTCGTCGATCTTACGTGAACCTACGGGTTCCATGAGGTGGCAGTAATAGGCAGTATTGCTTGCGAGTTTGCAGATGTCCCGGCCGCCCTCGATTGCCTTGGAAAGGGTCTGTATGCAGCCCTCTCCGCTGACACGGACAACCGCTATGGCGCTTTTTGCCCATGCAGTGGCAAGGGCATAGATGACATCGTGCGGGTTGTAGGAATTCATAGGCCGATTATACCACTCTACAAGTGACCTTTTCAATGTCAGGTCAAAGGGCTATCATAGAGGCATGAAAAGAGAAGCGGCCATAGCCAGAAGCAGACTTTACTCGAACATCCGCGCCTATTTCACCCAAAAAGGCTACCTTGAAGTGGAAACTCCCACCCTGTCTCCCGACCTCATCCCCGAGGCAACCATAGACAACTTCGGAACCACCTTCATCAACGAGTTCCGCACAAGCCGCGAGCTCTACATGATTCCCTCCCCCGAGATCTTCATCAAGAAGCTGCTTGCCGAGGGAAGCGGATCACTGTTCGAGATATCCAAGTGCTTCCGTAACTGCGAGCAGCTGGGGACAATCCACAACCCCGAATTTTCGATGCTTGAGTACTATACCGTGGATTTCGACGAGACCGATTCCATTGCACTGACTTGCGATATGCTCTGGGAAACCGCACTCGAAGGCTGCCCAAAGAACGTCCTTGAAGACTTCGAGATCCTCACGGTACGCGAGGCGGTAAGGAGATACGCCAAGGGCCTTGACTTGGACGAGCTTCAGAACCCACGGGACCTGCGCCGCGCGGCAACTGAACTGGGACTGATAATACCCGGCCCGGAAAGCTGGGACGATACCTTCAACCGCATCTTCATCAACTTCGTCGAGACCTCCCTTTCCAAGGACCACCCCGTATGCCTGACGGACTACCCCAGACAGATCGAGTGCCTTGCAGAGGCCAAGGGCAATTACAGAAGGCGCTGGGAGCTCTACATCGGAGGTATCGAGGTTGCCAACTGCTACCTAGAGGAGCGCGATGCCGATGTGGCCCGTGACTACTACCGTACCGAGTACCAGAAGCTTCTTGCTCTCAGAAGTGACAACGAGAAGACGATCCCGGATGTGGACGACAGCTTCTGCGAGGTAATCGGAAATCTCCCCAAATGCTCGGGTGTGGCGATGGGCCTGGACAGGCTGCTCATGCTCCAGACCGGAGCCCGGGAAATCGATGACGTCCTGCTCTTCCCCTTGTCCAATATATTATAAGGTAGAGAATAGGCCTCCAGTCTTGAACAATATCTTGAGCTTATGCTAAGATGTTTTTCGCTTAAATAGTTATCAATTCTGTGAAAACACAAGAGGTGATTCATTATGATTAAAGCTGGACAGATTGACAAAGGTACAGCACTTCTGATTAAAGGTCAGCCATTCATCTGCGTTGAGCGCGAGTTCGTCAACCCCGGTAAGGGTTCTGCATTCGTCAGACTCAAGCTCAAGAGCCCCACAACAGGCCAGGTTCTCCAGGAGACCATCAAGAGCCAGGACAGCGTCGAAGACATCAACGTCGAGAACATGGACTACCAGTACATGTACAATGACGGCGAGAACTTCCACATGATGAACGTAGACACATACGACCAGTTCGAGGTCCCGATGGCCAACTTCGAGGGCTATGAGCTCCTCATGAAGGACGGAGAGACCTACAGATGCACCGTCTACAATGACGAGATTCTCGACATCCAGATTCCTTCAAAGGTCGTCTACCTCGTCGCAGAGGCAGAGGAAGCCATCAAGGGCGATACAGTCCAGGGTGCAACCAAGTTCGTCACAACGGAGACAGGACTCAGAGTCAGAGTTCCCATCTTCATCAAGCAGGGTGAGAAGATCCGCGTCAACACCGAGACCAAGGAATACCTTGAAAGAGTCAACGGCTGACGGGAACTGATATCCGAAGATTACAAAGGGGCTTACACAGCCCCTTGTTTTTTACGGTACGATGGCAATAACGACACTTGAGCAGCTGAGTAAGTATCTGGAACTCACGGAGGAGGAGAAATCCTGGAAGCCGGCTTCGGTCGGAGTTCCGCTCTGCATAACCGAGCACTATCTTTCCCTCATAGATCCCAAGGACCCTTCCGACCCGCTCAGACGCCAGGTGGTCCCCACATGCAGGGAAAACGAGAACCTTCAGTCCGAATCCAAGGACCCGCTGGCCGAAATCGAACACAGCCACGGCGAGCGCCTCGTTCACAGGTACAGAAACCGCGTCGCCTTCCTTGCAACCGACATCTGCCCGATGTATTGCCGCCACTGCTTCAGACGCCGATTCACCGGCAACATGATGGGTCCTGCAAGCAGACGGGAAACCGAAGAAGCCGCCTCATACCTGAAGGGCAATCCCCAGATCAGGGAGATGCTCCTTACCGGAGGCGATCCGCTTACCCTCCCCGATGACAAACTGGATGAGATGATAGGCATATTCAGGGCAGCCAGACCCGATCTGATAATCCGCATCTGCACCCGCTACCCCGTTTCCCAGCCTTCAAGGATCACTGAAGGTCTTGTGGCGATGTTCAGAAGTCACAGCAGCGCACCGTTCTACCTGATGACCCAGTTCAACCACCCAAGGGAGCTTACACCCGAAAGCATACATGCCGTCTCCCTCTTCGTGGATGCGGGAATCCCCGCCCTCAACCAGAGCGTGCTCCTGAGAGGTGTCAACGATGATGCCGATACCCTCGAGAATCTGTGCAACATGCTGCTTTTCAACAGAATCAAGCCCTACTACCTCTTCCAGGGAGACATGGTCAGCGGCACAGGCGACTTCCGCGTTCCGCTTCGCAAAGGCATGGAAATCGAAAGGGAGCTCAGATTGAGGCTTTCGGGATTGGGAATGCCCAACTATGTTGCGGACCTACCCCAGGGCGGAGGCAAGGTACCGCTCTGCGGAAACTACATAATCGGGGAACCGGACAAAGAAAAAGGGTCCTGGCTTATCAGGACCCCTGAAGGCGAAACTAGAATTCTCGCCGATTCGTAATAGCTCTCAGTCGTGGAGCTGCTCAAGCATCTTCTTGATCTCTGCCTCTCTCATCTGACGTCTGACGGTGTCATAGTCATCGGCTTCGACTGCGATATCAGAACCGAGCTTTGCAATCAGGTCATCGACGATCATCTCAACGATCTGATCCTTGTACTTGTCATACATGAGAGCTGCAAGCTCATCGTCATACTTCAGAAGCTCGGGAATGATTGCCTCGACGATCTCGTCGCGATGCTCGTTGACATCGAACGGAATGGTCTGGACGATTGTGTCACCCTCGAACTCGAGGTTTGCGAAAGCATCGGCAACTGCCTTGTCGAGAATAGCCTGGAAATCTGCGACGGCTGCGTCTGTATATTCGGCTGAAGCGGACTCTGCTGCATCGGCCTTCTCTGTTGCGATCTTCTCTGCCTCGGCAATGATGGCATCATGATCTGCCTGAACTGCCTCGGGTGCAGGAGCTGCAGTTTTGTCTGCTGAGCCGAAGATAGCTGAGTAGGCATTCGTGTTGGGCTTGGTGACGAAAATCACTGCTCCGACATAGAGTACCAGAACAATAAGAACTGTCAGCAAAACAAGTTTATTCTTCTTCACGGCAATCACCTCACTGGTTAAAAGCGTATAACAATAACATTATACTATACCAAGTGTATCACAGATATCAATTACTTGTCGATTAACTTCTTCCAAATTCGAACCGTTATTCGTGACAATATGCAGCGGAATGCCGTAGTCGACATCCCGGAAATCCACATCGCCCTGGGATTTCTCCCTCAGAAGGAAGGCCTGTTCATCGATGCCGTCCCTCTGCTCGGCCCTTGAAAGCCTCACCTCATAGGGGGCATCAACGTAAATCATGCAATCGCAGAGGTCACAGAAACCCGCCCTGTAGAGCAGAGCCCCGTTGAGAACCAGAATTCCTTCCGGATTCGAAGCTTTCCACTCAAGCACGAGCTTTCTGAGCCACGGATAGAGAATCCCTTCCAGGGCCCTCAGCTTTCCGGCATCGGAGAAAACGATCTTTCCGAGAGCAGGCCTGGAGACTTCAGATTGGCCTTCATGCCTGATCACAACGTCCTCGCCGAACTCTGAAACAATGGCCTGTATATTCTCCGTCAGTCCGTTATGGCACATGACATCCGTATCCCAGACCTCCAAACCTCTGGACCGGAGAATCTCTCCGACATAGTTCTTTCCGCTGCAGCTCTTGCCGGTAAGACCTATTATCATCAGTGCATCTCCCCCCAGCGCCCTGCGGTTTCAAGACCCACCTTGAGGGGCACGCTGAGCTTCATCGCATTCTCCATGCACGATCTTACTAGGTCCTTCATCTGTTCGGTTTCCTCTTCGGGAACCTCGAAGATTACCTCGTCATGTACCTGCAGAAGCATCCTGGATTTCAGATTAAGCTCCTTCATCCTGCGGTCTATGGCCATCATCGCCAGCTTCATTATCTCTGCTGCCGTTCCCTGGATGACGGTATTCACGGCCACCCTCTCGGCGGTTGAACGGACCGTCTTGTTGGAACTCTTTATCTCCGGGATGTACCTGATATGACCCATGGCGGTGCGGACGAACCCGTCCTCATATGCCTGGGCCTTGACCTTCTCGACGAAGGCGCTTACCCCGCTGTAGCGCTCGAAATAGCGCTCGATGAATTCCTTTGCGCTCTTTAGGTTGATCTTGAGCTCACCGGCCAGACGGAACGGTGACATGCCGTACATGATTCCGAAGTTGATGGTCTTGGCCATTCGCCTCTGCTCAGGGGTCACCATCTCCGGGAAGATATCGAACATCTTGGCAGCGGTCTCGCGGTGAACATCATTGCCCTCCAGGAAAGCCGAGCGAAGATTCACATCACCCGAGACATGGGAGAGAACCACGAGCTCGATCTGCGAATAGTCTGCGGACATCAGCGTGCAGCCCTCTTTCGGAACGAATGCATCGCGGATCTTGCGGCCCTCGTCAGTCCTCACGGGGATGTTCTGGAGGTTCGGGTTCTTGCTCGAAAGCCTTCCGGTTGCGGTTCCCGTCTGGAGGAATGTCGTATGGAGCCTGCCGGTTCTGGGGTTGACCAGCTCGGGCAGAGTC
Organism: Spirochaetales bacterium; assembly: GCA_017962865.1. The sequence goes on along the minus strand of JAGCUM010000176.1, from coordinate 1,462 downwards.
TTCACGTAGGTGCCCAGCAGCTTGCTGAGTACACGGTACTGCAGAATCAGCGCAGGGACAGGGTCTTCCGTGGAATATGAAAGATCCTCCAGCACTTCCGAATCAGTGGAGAAACCCGACTTGGTCTTCTTGCCCGTAGGCAGATTGCGGTCCACGAAAAGGACTTCCTGCAGCTGCTTGGGGGAATTGAGGTTGAAGCTCTTTCCGCACAGTTCATAGACTGCACCCTGGACCTCTTCTATCCTGGATTCGATATCGGCTTCGATGACCTTAAGATGGTTGCAGTCCAGAAGGATTCCTTCCATCTCCATGTTGCACAGAATATCGCACAGAGGCATTTCCATATCCCAGAACAGGGAAAGAAGCCCTTTTTCTTCCAGCTTTTTCTCCAAAGAGGCCAGCGAATTGAAACCGGTACAGCAATCCTCGGCATCGAATCTGGAGATTGAGGTCTCCAGCAGCCACCTGGCAAGCATGGTATCGGCATAGGGCTTGATGTCCGTCAGCCCCCAGATCCTCAAGGCCTTGACGGCCCTCTTCAGATCCATGCCGATGATCTTGAGATCGGGCAGATAACGCTGAAGCACCTCCTTGACCCCCTCTTCCGGGCAAACGACAAGTTCGGTCCGGCCGTCACATGTCAGATGGATTTCGGTAATCGCGGCCCTCATCTCATCCTCTTCGGACAGAAGGACCTGAATGCCTATGGGGGAGTCTTTCCCAAGGGCGGAAAGGGTTGCCTCAAGTTCATCTGCAGAGACCCTCTTCTCCTCCACCGGAGCAGAGACCTGCTCTTTAGGTTCTTCTGCCTCTTCCTGCTCTGCTTCGAGCGAGAACTGGGAAGCAGGCACCAGACGCTGGGCGGCCTTTGCAAGGCTCTCCGAGCCGATGCTCCTGAACAGGCGGATGGCTTCGTTCCAGTCGATGTGGGAGGTTTCGAACGCAGAGAAGTCTATCTGGTCATCGGGAAGGATATCGTCCTTGAGCGTGACCAGGGTCCTGGAAAGCTCCACATGGTCTTTTGCAGCCTCGAGCTTGGCGGCGATTCCCTTTGCCAGCGAATCGATATTAAGGTACGCATTAGAGAGCGAACCATATTCTGCAAGCAGCTTGACTGCTCCTTTTTCTCCTATTCCGTTGATTCCCGGGACATTGTCGGAGGAGTCCCCGAGAATAGTGAGATAATCGATTATCTGATTGGGCTCAACACCGAAGAGCTCCCGTACCTCTGCTTCGGCACAGAGGCGGTATTCCTTCTCTCCCTTGCGCGGTGGCCTGAGGGCGAACACATCCGAACGCACCAGCTGCAGAAGGTCCTTGTCCCCGGTTACCATCACGGTTTCCAGATTGTTTTCCGATGCCTTGCGGGCGATGGTGGCGATGATATCGTCGGCCTCCATTCCCTCCCGTGAGAAATGCGGGATATGCATGCCGTCGAGGAACCTGTTGATCACAGGAACCT